>CAYJBL010000045.1:1063-3635 GCA_964368115.1 uncultured Bacteroidales bacterium | reverse complement strand
ATTGCTCCATTTATTTTTCTTTATCTACAAAAAAATCAAAATAGCAATATTGCACAAGACATGTACTTTAATATTCTAAACTCATTAAAACCAGAAAACAACAGAAAATTAAGATACTGGAACGACTTGAATATTACTGTAAATTCTGCTTTTGAATCGCAGGCTCTACTACAACTTACAAATGAATATTGCCTAAAACGAAAATGTTTGTTTTGTAGAATCGGAAACAATATTCTACAGCAAATTCAGAAAATAAATCAGAAATAAAAATTGTATTATACTGCTTTAATTCTACGCTACAAATAGCTTTTTCTTGATGGTTAAATTAAATCGTTAAATCATTGCCATATAAAAATATATGAATATATTTGCCAACTTAAATAAATCTATAATTGCCAACTTAAATAAATCTATAATAAAATTTTAAAAAATGATTATGAAGAAAAACTTCACCTCTATTCTGTTCTTTCTGCTTCTAAGCATATTTGCTTCCAAAAGCATGTTAGGACAAGATTTTTCTGCCGTAAGCGGAGATTACACCCTAAGGTATAGTGTTAATAGTGATAACATTTCTGTAACAGTACTTGGACTCGAAGGTGGCAATGCAGCAGCTGGTGCAGCAGATTTGGTAATCCCTAATAGTGTTACAAATAATGGTATAGACTATACCGTTACAACAATCAATGATTTTGCATTTAAAGATCATACTGCTTTTGCTGGCAGATTAATTATTGGAGATAATATTACTGATATTAGAAATGAAGCGTTCAGAAATTGCAGCGGTTTTTTTGGAGATCTTACTATTCCTAATTCTGTTACTACACTAAACTATAGAGCTTTTTCCGATTGTGGAGGATTTTCTGGAACTCTAACTTTAAGCAATGCTATAGATACTATAGGTGCCGATGCGTTCTCGTTATGTGATAACTTAATAGGCGACTTAATTATCCCGAACTCTGTAATATCTATTGGAAGTGGAGCCTTTTGGTTCTGTACTGGTTTTACTGGAAAACTACATATACCTAGCTCTGTAGCTCATATTGGATCGCAGGCTTTTAATTATTGTTCTAATTTCTCTCGTATTATCAGTTTAAGAGAAACTCCTCCTACAGCCGATGAAGCGGCACTTGCTAATATGAATTTCAGCATCCCTGTAACAGTTCCTACCCAAGAGGCAATTACCGCATACCAAGGAGCTTCAGAATGGAGTAATTTTACTAATTACACTGCGTTGGTTGGAACAGAGTTTACTGCCATTAGCGGCTCTTATTCTTTAAGGTATAGAATTAACAACGACTACACCACCGCAACAGTACTTGGTCTCGAAGGAGGCAATGCAGCAGCTGGTGCAGCAGATTTGGTAATCCCAGACTCTGTAACACATGAAAATATTACTTACACAGTAACTACCATTGGTTACAGGGCTTTTTACTCTTATAACAATTTTAGCGGAACCTTAACCATTGGGAAATCTGTTACAACTATCGCGAATGAAGCTTTCGGGCATAGTACATTCTCAGGTAGTTTAACCATTCCTAGTTCAGTAACTCACATTGGAGAATCAGCTTTTTTCGAATGCACAGGATTCGACGGATCTTTGTACACGGGAAGCTCAGTAACTAAAATTTCCAATCGGGCATTTGAAGGCTTAGTTAATTCAACTGGCATTCTGAGTATAGGTAGTTCTGTTGATACGATTGGCACATCCGCTTTCAAAAACTGTGGCTTTAGAGCAGAGCTAAACATCCCTAATTCTGTAACATACATTGGAGATAGTGCTTTTTTTAACTGCTCTAATTTTGATAGTTTTATGGCTATTGGGAACTCTGTATCTGAGATACACGACAATGCATTTAATGGATGTACCTTTGTTGGTATAATAAACTTAAGTAGCACTCCTCCTACTGCATTTAATAACACCTTCAACGGTATGGACTATAACACTCAAATAAGTGTTCCAACTACAGACGCAGTTACCGAATATCAATCTGCTACAGGATGGAGCAATTTTACTAGCTATATACCAACCACTTACTGGAGCAACTATACTGAAAATCTTCCAGATGCTGTAGATAGTGTTATCACCATTAGTACTGCTGGACAACTAGCTAAACTGGCAGAAATGGTAAGTAACGGGATCGACTACACAGGCATAACTATTGAACTTGCCAATGACATAGACATATCTGCTCACCAATGGGATCCAATAGGAACTTTATCTAACAGATTTAATGGTACTTTTGATGGAAACAATCATACTATAAACAAGCTAACAATTTGTGATATAAATAGAACAAGTCTAGGATTGTTTTCCTTTATAAACACAAATGGGACTGTTAAAAATGTAGGACTAACAAATTCTCATATTATTGGATATGATGGTATAGGTGGTATAGCAGTAATTAATTTTGGAACCATTGCTAACTGCTATAGTACAGGGGTTATAGCTGGAGATTGTTTTTTAGGCGGCATAAATTCTGGTAACTTTGGAGCCATCGCTAACTGCTACAATTCATGTTCAATAAGAGGAAGTTTTCTGATAGGTGGTATTGTAGGAAATAATGCTTTTGAT
>CAYJBL010000045.1:0-1053 GCA_964368115.1 uncultured Bacteroidales bacterium | reverse complement strand
GATCATACAAACTCTATTTCTAATTGTTATAGTACAGGATTATTATCAAAAGGATTATCGACAAACGGTATTACAGCACAGATCAATAATGTATCCAACTGTTATTACCTACTAGGCTCAGTAACTAATGAACCTAATATTGATGGACATACTAGTATTATTTCCAAAACAGAAGAAGAAATGAAATCTGAGGATTTTGTAGATCTACTCAATGCCAATAGAGGAGAGCATAGTCTTTGGGTAGCAATAGATGGAGGATATCCAAGTTTTACTTCATACACCATTAATTTTGACGCAAACGGAGGTTCTGGAACTATGGATATTCATAGGGTAATGCGAAATACTGCAACGCCACTTCCAACAAACAATTATGTTCGCACTGGCTACGCTTTTATGGGTTGGGCTACTTCTGAAACTGGCGAAGCAATACACGCAAACGAATCAAATTTTACTGCATCCCAAGACACTACGCTTTTTGCTGCGTGGCAAGCTAATGAATATACTTTGTCATTCAATATTAACTATAATGACGGTGTGAACCCTGAAGATCAAATTGTTTTTTACGAAGTTGCTGTTGAATCTGTTCCATCTGTTACTCGCGACGGTTATACTTTTGATGGTTGGTTCATCGGTAATGTTGAAATTACTGAAACTACAATTTGGAATTACACTGAAAACCAAACTGCTATCGCGCAATGGACTGCTAATGAATATACTTTGTCATTCAATATTAACTATAATGACGGAGTGAGCCCTGAGGATCAAATTGTTTTTTACGAAGTTGCTGTTGAATCTGTTCCTTCTGTTACTCGCGATGGTTATACTTTCGACGGTTGGTTCATCGGTAATGTTGAAATTACTGAAACTACGATTTGGAACTACACCGACGATCAAACGGCAATTGCTCAATGGACTGCTAATGAATACGAACTTTCATTTGATTTAGCAAACGGAACTGGAGATGCAGATGCAATTACTGTAACTTATGATGCTACAATCGGAACGCTTCCTACAATTACTCGCGACGGTTATACTTTCGACGGTTGGTTCATC
>CAYJBL010000044.1:1206-11703 GCA_964368115.1 uncultured Bacteroidales bacterium | reverse complement strand
ACACTAAACACTCTGTGTTTGAAATAAAAACATTTATTCTTATATCAGGTTGCTTTAATTCTACAAACGGCCTACTACCAAATTTATCTCGAAAATAGTCTACTATTGCATCTTTGGTTTTTTGCTCAAGAAACCTAGAGTGCGTCATTTTATCAGAACTAGTGGTTGCTGATATTGCTATTGTTTTATCTTTATCAAAATATTTGTCCCAAGCAATTCCTCTAATAAACGAATACAATTGATTTTCATTACTTACACTATCAGAAGCAATTTTCACCAAAACCCTTACAGCTGTTCTTAAGTAAAGATTACACATATATACATCTCTCAAATTCCCCTCAAATTCAACTGCCCGTCGTATTTTTCTAACATTCTCAATTCCTAATACCTTTAATTCTTCTGCGAGAACATCCTCCAATCCGTGTAAAGTCTTAACAACAATCGTATATTGCATTGTTTTATTTTTTATGTTTTTTGTATAATTACGTAAATCCAAAATTAATAAAAAAATTGAGACCGAAGATCGATCTCAATTTAATTGTTTTACTATAAATTATTTTAATTGTCTTAGTCTATTTTGTGTATAACAAGACCAGATCTTAATTTCGGTTCAAACCAAGTTGTTTTTGGAGGCATTATATTGTCTGTATCAGCAATATTAATTAACTGATCCATAGATACTGGATATAAAGCAAATGCCACTGCCATTTCCCCACTATCAACTCTTTTCTTTAATTCACCTAAACCACGTATACCACCAACAAAATCAATTCTTGTGCTTGTTCTTAAATCTTCTATTCCTAATATATTATCTAGAACATGTACAGAAAGAATATTAACATCAAGAACTTCAATTGGATCATTATCATTGTATGTACCTTCTTTTGCGTTTAATTTATACCAACGACCGTTAATATACATACTAAATTCGTGAAGAGAAGCTGGAGTATAAATTTCTGACCCCATATCTTGTACAACAAATTTTTCTACTAGCAAGTTCATAAAACTTTCTTGCGTGTGACCATTAAGGTCCTTAACAACACGATTATAATCAATAATACCTAACTGATTATCTGGAAAATGAACTGCCATGAAATAATTATATTCCTCGTCTCCTGTATGATTTGGATTATTTTCTGCTCTTTCCTTCCCTATTCTACTTGCAGCTGCTGTTCTATGATGTCCATCAGCTACATATGTTGCAGGAACTTTTGTTGCAAATAATTCTTCGATTTTAGCATTCACTTCTGCATCATAAATCACCCAAAAATGGTGACCAAAACCATCTTCTGCTGTAAAGTCATAGTCAGGTTTTTGTGCAGTAATAACTTCCTCTACGATACTATCTATCTCTGGAACTGCCTTATAAGAAAAAAATACTGGTTCGATATTAGCATTTGTGTATCTTGTAAGTACCATTCTATCTTCTTCTTTATCTGGACGTGTTAATTCGTGCTTTTTGATTACACCATTAAAATAATCTTCACACCATGCACAACCTACAATACCATATTGTGTTCTATTGCCCATTGTTTGCGCATAAATGTAAAAACGAGGTTCAGAATCTTCTACTAACCACGATTCTGACTGCATTCTTTTAAAATTTTCTACTGCTTTTTCGTATACCTCATCGCTATGAATATCTATTCCGCTTGGTAAATCAATTTCTGCACGTGTTACGTGTAATAATGATTCTTTCTTTCCTTCTGCCATTTTCGCTGCTTCAACGCTATTCATAACATCGTATGGCAAGCACGAAACATTTTTTACAAACTCCTTTGGTGGACGTAGCCCCTTGAACGGTTTTACAATTGCCATTTTATACCTTTTTAAATTAAACTTTGTTATTATTAAATTTTTGCAAATATAAATCTTTCACAAATACTAGAAAACTGTTTTTAGTTTTTGTTCATTAATTATGATTCCAAATACTTTTCATTTTTCATTAATAAATGCAAATACCTTTATTGTACTACTTAATGAATCGTATAAAAAAATGCTCATCTGTTGAAAACTTATTAAATACCTATCATTTTTTTTAGGTTTTTGCATTTTTTTATTGCAAACGTTAATTTTATTTTTACATTTCATTCAAAATATTGCTATTCAAATGATATTCTTTTACAGTATTTTCTAAAAAAATACGTTAGCAACAAACATTAAAATCAATAAAGAATTAACATACAATGAATTATACCTATGAATAGACTTACTAAAATTAATGTCAAAAAATGCTCTAATAATTAAAATTGTATTATTTTTGCAGTCCGTTTGGTCATCCAGCCTAAGGGATAAATGTTTATTTATTTAATAATTAAAATTTCAAAATAGTGAAAACGTTGAAGTACAGAACAATATCTGCAAACAAAGAGACTGTAAACAAACAATGGTTTGTTGTTGATGCAGAAGGCGAGGTATTAGGTCGTTTAGCATCAAAAGTAGCATTTGTACTTAGAGGCAAACACAAACCTGATTTTACACCTCATGTAGACTGTGGCGATAATGTAATAATAATCAATGCAGAAAAAATTCGTTTAACAGGAAATAAACTTGCTGACAAAGAATATATTTCACACTCTGGTTATCCAGGTGGGCAAAAACAAGTTACAGCAGCAGAAATGTTGCAAAAACATCCTGAAAGATTAGTAGAAAAGGCTGTTAAAGGAATGTTGCCAAAAAATAGATTAGGAGCTAATCTATTCAGAAATTTATATGTTTATGTTGGAAGTGAGCACAAACAAGAGGCTCAAAAACCAGCGAAGTTAGACTTAAATACAATTAAATAAGTATTATGGAAGTTTTCAATGCAATAGGCCGTAGAAAAAGTGCTGTTGCCAGAGTTTATTTAACAGAAGGCAAAGGAAATATAACAATTAACGGAAGAAAATTAGAAGAATATTTTACAATAATGCAACATCAGTATATTGTAAAACAACCATTTTTAACTCTTGAAAAACTTGATTGTTATGATGTAAAAGCCAATTTAGATGGCGGCGGAATAAAAGGACAAGCAGAAGCTTTGCGTTTAGGTATATCAAGAGCTTTACTAAAAATTGACGCAGAATACCGCGCAAGCTTGAAACCAATGGGATTTTTAACTCGTGATCCAAGAGTTGTTGAAAGAAAGAAACCTGGACAAAAGAAAGCACGTAAAAAATTCCAATTCAGCAAACGTTAATATTAATAGTGAATTTATAACAAGTTTAGTATCTAAATTTTGGGGATCGCTTATTTATAACCTACCCCAAAATTGTTACTATGGAATGTAAACTTAAAACAAACAAAAATGCCAAGACTAAGTTTTGAACAATTACTAGACGCAGGTGTACACTTTGGTCACCTAAAGCGTAAATGGAATCCATCAATGGCACCATATATTTTCATGGAGCGCAATGGAATCCACATCATCGATTTACACAAAACAATCGTAAAAATTGATGAAGCTGCAAATGCAATGAAAAATATTGCTAAAAGTGGTAGAAAGATGCTTTTTGTTGCAACAAAAAAACAAGCTAAAGATATAGTTGCAGAAGAAGTAACAAAAATCAACATGCCTTATGTTACAGAACGTTGGGCTGGTGGTATGCTTACTAATTTTCCTACTATCCGTAAAGCTGTAAAAAAAATGACTTCTATTGATAGAATGCATACAGATGGAACTTTCTCTACATTATCAAAACGTGAAAGATTACAAGTTACTCGTCAAAGAGCTAAATTAGAGAAAAACTTAGGTTCTATCTCTGATTTATCAAGATTGCCAGCAGCTTTATTTATCGTTGACGTAATGAAAGAACACATTGCAGTAAAAGAAGCTATCAGATTAGGTATTCCTATTTTTGCTATGGTTGATACAAACTCTGATCCTAAACCTATTGATTATCTTATACCAGCTAACGACGACGCTTCAAAATCTATTCAACTTATTGTTAACACTATGTGTCAAGCAATAAAAGAAGGTTTAGCAGAAAGAAGTGCAGAAAAAGATATTCAAAGCGAGAAAGGTTCAGATAACAACGTTGCTGGAGAAGAAAAACAAGCAACTCGCAGAACCAGAGCTAGAAAAACAACTGTAGCTGCGGAACCAGAAGTTAAACCAGAAGAAACTCAAGACACAAATCTTGACAAATAATTAAATTAAAAAGGAATAAAAAAATGGGAAAAATAAGTGCTGCTGATGTTAGCAAATTAAGAACCATGACTGGTGCAGGTATGATGGACTGCAAAAATGCTTTAGTAGAAGCTGATGGTGATTTTGAAAGAGCAAAAGAACTTATTAGAGAAAGAGGTCTTGCTATTGCAAATAAAAGAGCTGATAGAGAAGCTACTGAAGGTGCAGTTATTGCAAAAATAACTGAAAACGCTAAAGTTGGTGTTGTTATCGCTTTAAATTGCGAAACTGACTTTGTTGCAAAAAATGAAGATTTCCTTGCTTTAGCAAATTTAATCTTAAATGCTGCAGCAAATGAACTTCCATCTGATATAGAAACTCTAAAAAATGTTGTTGTAGATGGTAAATCTATCGCTGATATTATTGCTGAAAGAAGTGGTATTACTGGCGAAAAAATGGAATTAGCATATTACGCTAAAGTTGAAGCTGAACAAGTTGCTGCTTATATCCACATGGGAAATAAATTAGCTACTCTTGTTGGTTTAAACAAAGTTGTTGACCCACAAATTGGATTAAACGTTGCAATGCAAGTTGCTGCTATGAATCCAATTGCTATCGATAAAGATTTCGTTTCTCAAGAAGTTGTTGAAAAAGAAATGGAAATTGGCCGCGAACAAGCTCGTTTAGAAGGTAAACAAGAAGAATTACTTGATAAAATTGCTATGGGTAAACTAAATAAATTCTTTAAAGAGAATACTTTATTAAACCAAGAATTTGTTCAAGAAGGTAAAGTTGACGTAAAAACTTATCTTGATAAACAAGAAAAAGGTCTTACTGTTGTTGATTTTAAACCCTCGGTTTATCCGACAAATAACCATATAAACCAAATAAGAAAAAGTGGTAAAATAAATTTTAACAAATTTTTTTTTCCCGTTGTATAAATAATAAAGTTAGTATCTAGAAATTTTTAGAAACTCGCCTAATTTAAATTAAAAATTTGGTATTCTTAATTGAAAATATATTTAATATTTTTGTAATCTAAATATACTGTATGAAAAAACAAGATAAGCTACAAGTTTTTGAACAAAAAAAAGGTACGTACTGTATGGGATGATAACCAAGAGAAATGGTATTTTTCAATAGTAGATGCAGTTGCAGTATTAACAGATAGTACAAATCCTCAGACATATTGGAGGGTGCTAAAAAAACGTTTAATCGAAGAAGGAAATGAAAGCGTTACAAATTGTAACGCTTTCAAATTACGCGCTGCTGACGGCAAAATGAGAATGACTGATGTTGCTGATGCTGAGCAACTTTTTCGACTAATTCAGTCTATTCCATCGCCAAAAGCAGAACCGTTTAAACAATGGATGGCTCGAATTGCAAGCGAAAGACTTGATCAACTACAAGACCCCGAACTTTCAATAGAACAAGCAATGACAGATTATCGTAGATTAGGATATTCTGAAAATTGGATTAATCAACGTATTAAAACTATTGAAATCCGTAAAGAACTTACTGACGAATGGAAACGTTGTGGATTAGAAGAAGGAGTACAATTTGCTACCCTTACCGATATCATTTATAAAACTTGGTCGGGACATACAGCTAAAGAATATAAACAACTAAAAGGCTTAAGAAAAGAAAATTTGCGCGATAATATGACCAATCAAGAGTTAGTTTTAAATATGTTGGCAGAACTAACCACCAAAGGTATATCCGAAAATCAAAATCCAAATACTATGAACGAGCATAAATCTGTTGCTCAACAAGGCGGAGAGGTTGCACGTAATGCACGTATAGATATGGAAAAAGCTATTGGTCAAAAAGTAGTAACACCGCTTAACGCTAAATCTATTCAATCTAAATCATTAGATGCTACGCAAAACGAAGAGTAAATTTTTAGAAATTAGCCTAATTTAAATTAAAAAAATATCTTAATTTTGAAACAAAATAATTTTAAACAAAAACACGAAAAATATAAGTAAATAGAAAATTATAAAATTGCATTAACTATTATTTCGCATTCACAAAAAAAGCCTCAGAAACTGATTTTGTAGCAAATCGGAAATAATAAATTCACGGAAAGTCTTTTTTAAGATTTCTGTTCAAAGACAAAATATTAATGCTTATGCCCAATGGGTGTGAGTACTTCTAAGTCTTTGAGCGGGTTTCATCTGAGGCTTCCCGTGAATGCGAATAGAAAAGGCTTACACCTTTTTTATTTCACCGATTTTGTCGATTGGTAGTAATGCCCAAATTACTATCATAAATATGGCAAACAAAAACTTGCGACAAGCAAAAAAGGCTAAAAACGATGAGTTTTACACTCAGCTTTCCGACATCGAAAAAGAATTGGCACACTACAAACACCATTTTAAAGATAAAGTAGTGCTTTGCAATTGCGATGACCCACGCGTAAGCAATTTTTTTCATTATTTTTCTTACAACTTTGAGGCTTTAGGTTTAAAGAAATTAATTACCACCTGTTATAAAAATCAAGAAATGGATTTATTTTCGGAAAATAAATCTGAGCATGCAATTTACCTAGAATACGATGGCGATAAAAATGGTGATCGTGTTCCAAATCCTGAAGAGATTGGTATCCACTTACTTAAAGGCGATGGTGATTTTCGTAGTGCTGAATGTATCGAACTCTTAAAACAAGCCGACATTGTTGTCACAAACCCTCCGTTTTCATTGTTTCGCGAGTATGTGGCGCAACTTGTTGAGTATGATAAAAAGTTTATTATAGTTGGTCATCAAAATGCTATAACATACAAAGAATGTTTCAAATTGATACAAGAAAATAAAATGTGGTTGGGATATGGCTTTAAAGGTGGTGCTGCACATTTTATAAATAAGCACTATGAAGATTATGCGATTGCTGGAGATCACAAAGAAGGTATGATACGTGTTTCTGGAGTTGTTTGGTACACAAACATTGACCACAACAAGCGTCACGAAGATTTAATTCTTTATAAAAATTATACGCCTGAAGAATATCCAAAATACGATAATTACGATGCAATAAATGTAAATAAAACCAAAGATATTCCAATGGATTATAATGGTTTTATGGGAGTTCCTATTACATTTTTGGATAAATACAATCCAGAGCAATTTATGATGTTTGGAATAATGAACACTGGAGAAATAAACAAAGGTATTAGATATGAAAACACTCCACATGGAAGACCTATTGTAAATGGAAAAGAAATATATCTAAGAATCCTTATCAAAAACAAAAAAGTAAAGACGTAGCGCGCTACGTCTCTGTATAATAAAAAAACACAAAAGCCATGCAAATAGAACTTAAAGAAATTACAGTTAGAGAATTAACAGAATCTTATTCCGATAATGCAGAAAATGGAGTAATTGGGTTTGGTGGAAAATTAGATATTCGTCCGCCTTATCAACGCGAATTTATTTATAAAGACAAACAGCGAGAGGCGGTTATTGATACACTTACAAAAGGATTTCCACTTAACGTAATGTATTGGGCAGTCCGCGAGGAAGGTGGCTACGAAGTAATAGATGGACAGCAACGCACTATTTCGATTTGTCAATATGTAAATGGCGATTTTTCGTACGATTTTAAATATTTTCATAACTTAAAAGACGACGAAAAAGAGCAAATTCTTGATTACAAACTTATGATTTATCTTTGCAGCGGCACTGATAGCCAAAAATTACAATGGTTTAAAACGATAAATATTGCAGGCGAAAAACTTACCGAACAAGAATTGCGTAATGCAGTGTACACTGGTTCGTGGGTAAGTGATGCAAAACGATATTTTAGTAAAAACGGCTGTGTGGCTTACACAATTGGAAATAAATATATTAATGGAGCAGCAAACCGTCAGGAATATTTAGAAACAGCAATAAATTGGATTTCTAATGGAAATATAGAAATTTATATGGCAAAACACCAAAACGACCCAAATGCCAACGAGATTTGGACACATTTTCAATCGGTAATTAATTGGGTCGAACTAACATTTCCGAAATATCGTAAAGAGATGAAAGGCGTTGCTTGGGGAGAATTATACAAGGAATTTTCAACGCAAATGTTTGATACATCAGCTCTCGAAAAGAAAATTACCGCTCTTATGCTAAACGACGATGTAACTAAAAAATCGGGAATTTATCCGTATGTGCTAACACGTAAGGAAAAACATTTGAATATCAGAGCTTTTACTGATAGCATGAAACGCGAAACTTACGAACGACAACAAGGAGTTTGCGCTCATTGCAGTCAAGGATTTGCTATCGAATTTATGGAAGCCGACCACATAACCCCGTGGCATGCTGGGGGAAAAACTGTTTCCGAAAATTGTCAAATGCTTTGCCGAGATTGTAATAGGCAAAAATCGGGAAAGTAAAAAATTGGAAATTTCTACCAATTTTCTCTATCAAGACTACGATAATGTATAGCTTCTGCGATATGAGATGGCAATATTTCTTCCGATTTTTCGAGATCGGCAATAGTGCGTGAAAGCTTGATAATTCTATCATAAGCTCTAGCCGAAAGATTTAACTTCTCCATTGCATTTTTCAACAAATTCAAACAAGTGTCGTCAAGTTTGCAATATATTTTTATTTGTTTTGAGCTCATTTGAGCATTGCAGTAAATATTTTTGCTTGCAGCAAATCTTTCTGATTGTATTCTTCTTGCATCAATAACTCTTTGTTGAATGTCTGCACTTTTTTCTGCTGGCTTTACATCTGATAATTTATCAAAATTTACAGGTGTAACTTCAATGTGAATATCAATCCGATCTAACAAGGGGCCCGAAATTTTATTCATATATTTTTGCACAACCGATGGACTACACAAACAATCTTTATCTGGATGATTATAATAACCACAAGGGCAAGGATTCATTGAAGCAACAAGCATCAAGCTTGCGGGATATTCAACTGTAAATTTTGCTCTTGAAATAGTAACAACTCTATCCTCAAGTGGTTGACGCATAACTTCGAGTACAGTTCGCTTAAATTCAGGAAGCTCGTCTAAAAACAAAACACCATTATGAGCAAGCGATATTTCTCCAGGCTGTGGATAAGTACCTCCTCCAACCAATGCGACATCAGAAATTGTGTGATGTGGTGCTCTAAACGGACGCTTAAGCATTAAATATTTACTTAGCTCTGTTTTTCCTGCTACCGAATGAATTTTTGTTGTTTCTATTGCTTCGTCTAAACTAAGAGGTGGCAAAATACTTGGGATACGTTTTGAAAGCATCGTTTTTCCTGCTCCAGGAGGGCCTATCATTATAATATTATGACCTCCAGCAGCCGCTATTTCTAATGCTCGTTTTACATTCTCCTGCCCTTTCACATCAGAAAAATCAACGTCGGTGTCGCAAATATCCTTTTGAAATTCTGCATCAATATCAATTTTTACTTTTTCTAGTTCTACACCATTATTAAAAAAATCTATTAAATCCATTATGTGCGAGACACAAAACACATCTATTCCATCAACAACCGCGGCTTCTAATGAATTTTGCTTTGGAAGAATTACACCTTTAAAGCCATCATTCTTTGCGTTTATTGCAATTGGCAAAGCACCTTTTATTGGATTTACAGTACCATCAAGCGAAAGCTCGCCCATTATTACATAATCTTGCAATCTATCAATTTCAATTTGTTCAGAAGCGGCTAAAACACCTATTGCAATTGGCAAATCATAAGCAGAGCCTTCTTTTCGAATATCTGCTGGTGCCATATTTATTACTATGCGCTTCCCTGGCCATTTGAGCCCATTAGAGCTAAGTGCACTGATAATACGTTGCTGGCTTTCTTTAATTGCACTGTCTGGAAGCCCAACAAGATAAAAGTTTATTCCTTTTGAAATATTTACCTCTATCGTAATTGTATTAGCGTCTATCCCGCTAACTGCACTTCCAAACGTTTTAACTAACATATAGATTTAATTATTTTGGTTCAACAAACAGCAATATTAATATTTTGCCCTCTACATCACATTAATATCTCTATGACTGTAGAACAAATATAAAATTTTTCAAACTATTAAGATCAATTATTTGAAAATTATTTATCAATCTGAAATATGTATCTGAAAATTACTTTGAGTGACAATCCATTTTTCGAGCCACTACAATCATCTCTTCTCCATAATTCAATCGAGTCAACATGCCGTAAATTATATCATGAAAAAATAGAGCAATCATTATCACAAATTTTGGAACATTTGTGATTTTATTAAAAAAGTTTTGTCGCTCTGCATTTGTTATTGTGACATTTTCTGTTTTAGTCTTTTTTCTTCGTTTAATCCAAGGCAATACAGTAAACATCAAAAACAATTTTAATTCATACGACGATTTATACTTAATAATTTCAAATCCATTATTTTCGAGCAA
>CAYJBL010000044.1:0-1175 GCA_964368115.1 uncultured Bacteroidales bacterium | reverse complement strand
CTCCATTTTTCTTTTTGTTTACGCGCAACTTTACTATCAATTTGTGGAACCTGAAGAACAAAATATCCATTAGGCTTAATTATTTCGCTCACCATTGCAACTGCCTTTGCTGGATTATCAAGATGTTCGAGAACATCCCACATTGTTACAACATCCCAATTTTGTTTAGGAATATCCTTTTCATAAAAGCTGCCCAAGATAATGTCAAGTTGTAAGTCATTTGTTGCGTAATAATGCATTAATTTTGAAATTTCTATTCCAGACACATCGTAGCCCATCTTTTTTGCAGTATAAAGGAAATGCCCCCACCCAACACCAACGTCAAACAATTTACCCTTTTCAACAAATTTACGAATTAGTTTTACTCGCAAACTATGCCTACGAAACTTAATATAATTATTTCCTTTTCGCACAATTTTTAAATCCTCGTCACTTCTATAATCGTCATACGGGATTTCCTCTCTATAATATTGTGGGATAAAAATAAAATTACAACAGCCACATTTCACTACCTTAAAATCATTTCTATCAAATTCTATAGAAAATTTATCTGGCGTTTTATTTCCACAAACATCACACTCTACACTTTTAAGATATTCCATGTTTCTTTTGTTAAGTAATTGACACAAAAATAAAGATTTTCTTATTAGAATTTGTAATAATATTTTTTTTGTTTAATTTCGTTGCTGCAAAAAACAAATTAAAACTGTCCCTTGTTTTTTATTTATGAAATTGTAGTAATTTTTCTGCTGGGACACAGAAAAAATAAAATAATTAATAATTATGAATTTAATAAAATCAAAATCGCTAGCATCTGCATGTTTAGTACTAGCATTATTTATGAGTGTTTCTGCATGTAAATCAAAAAAAGAAGAAACTAAATCAGAAGTAAAAAAAGAGCAAAAATCTGAAACCAAACCAGCTAAAAAGGCAAAAAGTTATTTTACATACGACGGTGTAGAATATTCTTTAGACAAAGGATATTCTGAGTATTGGGGTATGGATGACGAAACTTTAGCATATAATTTCGATGTTATGTTTTATTCTGAAGGAATAGAGTATAATCAACGTGAAGAGGTTTTTTCAGGAATTGGAGAGCATATTTATATTCCTTTATATACATCATCTAGCTCTAACTTAATTATTGGCGACTACTCTTATTCTGATAATCGCAC
>CAYJBL010000043.1:6247-11734 GCA_964368115.1 uncultured Bacteroidales bacterium | reverse complement strand
TAATTGAATATGAAATATATTCTCAAATTGCAAAAATGACTACAGAAAGTGTAGAACATGTGCTAGCTAATGGAGGTGAGATTCTTCATTTTCAAGGCAAGAACTACACAGATCCTAATATGGGAAAACTTAATCTTTTAATCAATACTCCAACCGTAGGGGCATCTGGAGCTGTATACGGCTTATTACTAGCATTTGGAATGCTTTTTCCGAATGTATTATTATACGTTTATTTTGCAATTCCAATAAAAGCAAAGTACTTAGTAATGATATTTGCAGGTGTTGAATTTTATCTTGGAATTTTAAATAGAAGTAGCGATAACATCGCCCACTTTGCCCATCTCGGAGGAATGCTTTTCGGATTAATATTCATTCTAATATGGAGAAAAAAACAATTCAATAGATGGCAATAATATATTTCTTGTCTCAATTAATACATACATATAAATGAAAATTATCGAAGAAATAAAGAATAGCTTCAAATACAATAATAATCTCTCGATTCTTATCTATATAAATCTTGCTATATTTGTATTCATCATGCTTATTAATTCTCTCGGATTTTTATTTGGCTATAAAGAACTTAATGTCTTAGCATATTTTGCAATCCCAGCCAATTTCACACATTTACTGCAAAAACCATGGACACTAATAAGCTATATGTTTACACATAATAGTTTTCTTCATATACTCTTTAATCTCTTAATACTATTCTCATTTGGTAAAATTTTTCTGCAGTTCTTAAGTCAAAGGCAACTATTAGGAGTTTATATATTGGGAGGAATTACTGGGGCACTTTTATATGTTTTTTCTTTTAATATTATTCCAATATTCGAATCTACAAAAGACTTATCGATCGCAATTGGAGCATCTGGTGCTGTTATGGCAATTGTTGTTGCTGTTGCAAGTCTTGTCCCAAATCAACACGTGTTTATGGCATTTTTTGGAAAAGTAAAGCTTAAATATATTGCCATTGGAATTGTAATTCTTGATCTTATTAGTATTCCTATTAATAATGCAGGAGGGCATATTGCTCACCTTGGAGGTGCTGCTTTAGGATATTTTTTCATTGTGTACTATAAAAAAGGAACCGATATTACTCTGTGGGTATCAAGATTTCTTTATGAAATTAAAAACTTCTTTAAGCCTATTGAAAAGACACAACACTCGACAAAATATAAATCAAATAATAAAGATACAAGTAAAAAAAATACACAAGCTGAAATAGATAAAATTCTCGACAAAATATCTCAATCTGGATATTCGAGTTTATCTGCCGAAGAAAAAGAAAAAATTTTTAAATTCAGTAACAAAAAATAATACCTTTTATGAACAAATTTTTAGTCTTCATAAATATTATCCTCGCAGTTTTATTAATCATATCATATTCTCTATTATATGTTTCGCCATTTTTTAATCTCAAATCATCTTTTATTTCTTTAATCGCAATTCTTATTGGTATAAATTTTATCGACCTAATTATTCCATTGTCAGGTTTATTTGGAGAATCAGAAGAAATAAGCGATAGCAAATTAAAAGTAATGTCATATAATGTTGCTCTTTTTGGATTTTACAAACCAGATGAAAGTCGACAAACAAAGGATAGCATACTAAATATTATAGACTACGAACAAGCGCATATAGTTTGCCTTCAAGAAGCATACTGGGGAACAAGTAAAAACTTCATTACTATTAACGCTATTATGAGAAATTCTGAATATAAATATTCAAACAAATCTCCTCTAACTAGCTCTGCAAAAAATAAACATAAATTTGGTTTGGTTACTTTATCTAAATATCCAATCACCAATTCCTTTTCCTACGATTTTCCAAATTCTAACAATGGTTTTTCCTACAGCGATATTGCCATTAACAAGGACACCGTCCGCGTTTATAATTGCCATCTTCAATCTATTCGGTTAAATCAAAACGACTACGAAATTATCTCTACCGTAGAAAAAGATAAAAACATGGATAATATTGATAATAATAAAGCCATGTTTATTTTTACAAAGTATCTTAATTCTGTAAGCACTAGAGCACAACAAGCCGAAATGATCAAAGCTTCTATAGATAGCTGCAAGTTTCCAGTAATTGTTTGTGGCGATTTCAACGATTTTCCTATTTCCTATTCTTACCTTAAACTTGCAGAAAATTTAAACGACAGTTTTGTTGAAAAAGGAGGATTAAACGGCGGTACATGGAATAAAATTGCAATACCTCAGCGCATAGATTATATTCTTTTCAGCGATAAGTTTACATGTAATTATCATAAAATAATTAAAAAAGATTTTTCAGACCATTTTCCAATTATTGCTGGATTTGATTTCTAAAAAAATGCTCTACTGTTATAAACAATAGAGCATAATTTCTTAGTATATAATTTCAATTACAAATGTATAACTTCATTATGGGCTGCAGCTGCAGCTTCCATGATGGCTTCTGAAAGGCTTGGATGCGGATGAATTGCTTTAATGAGATTTTTTGCTGTTCCGTTTAATTTCTTTAAAACCACCATCTCCGATATCATTTCTGTTACATTATCTCCAATAAAATGAGCTCCTAATAATTGATCGTTACTACCAAAAATCAATTTCACAAACCCATCTTTATTTCCCGATGCAGCAGCTTTTCCAGACGCTGTATATGGAAATTTTCCCACGGTATATTCTATTCCATTTTCTTTTGCATATTGCTCGGTAATACCAACCGAACCAATTTCAGGAGTAGCGTATACACACGATGGTATATTCTTATAATCAACCAACTCTGGATCTAAACCTGCAATTTTCTCTACGCAAGTAATTCCTTCAGCAGAAGCAACATGAGCCAAAGCATGTGTTCCAATAATATCACCGATTGCATATATTCCATCAATATTTGTTCGATAATATTCATCAACTTTAATTTTTCCTTTTTCTATTTCTATATTTAAATCTTCAAGACCAATATTTTCTAAATTTGGCACAATGCCTACTGCTGACAATACAATTTCTGCACTTATTGTATTTTGCCCCTTCTTGTCGGTGTAATTAACTACGCACATATCTCCATCAACAACTACATTATCAACAGATGTTTTTGTCATAACTTTAAGACCTGCTTTTTTCAAAGACCTTTCAAGTTGTTTTGAAACTTCCTCATCTTCGAGCGGTGCAATAAAAGGTAAGTATTCAATTAATGTCACATCTGTTCCCATTGACTTATAGAAATATGCCAATTCAACACCAATAGCTCCAGAACCAATAACTACCATTGAGTTTGGTAATTTATTCAGAGATAAAGCTTCGCGATAACCTATAATTTTTTCTCCATCCTGAGAAAACTGCTCTACATTTCTTGAGCGAGCTCCAGTAGCAAGAATAACATGTTTTCCTGTTATTGTTTCGGTCGTACCATCTTCTTTCGAAACAACTACACTTTTATTCTCACCCAATTTACCAAATCCTTTTACTAAAGTAATTTTATTTTTTTTAAATAAATACTCAATTCCATTACTCATGCTCTGAGCAACACCACGACTGCGACTAATAACATTTTCGAAATTTGGTTTAGATTCCCCTAAGATTTCTATTCCGTAATTTTCAGAATGCTTGATATAATTATAAACTTGTGCGCTTTTCAAAAGAGCTTTTGTCGGAATACATCCCCAATTGAGACAAATCCCACCTAATTCTGCTTTTTCTACTACACACACATTCATCCCCAATTGAGATGCTCTGATTGCTGCAACATAACCACCTGGTCCGCTACCTAAAACTATTAAATCAAATTCCATAATTTATTCTTATTTTTCTACAAAAAAAGAGGCTATGCCTCTTAAATACAATTTGAGATTGTCAATTAATACTCGTCCTCGTTAAAAAAGAAATCTTCTTTACTTGGATAATCTGGCCAAATATCTTCAATACTATCATAAATATCTCCTTCGTCTTCTATTTCTTGAAGATTCTCAATCACCTCTAGAGGAGCACCTGAACGAATCGCATAATCAATCAACTCGTCTTTTGTTGCAGGCCATGGAGCATCTTCTAACTTCGATGCCAATTCTAGTGTCCAATACATAATACTCTAATTAATTTTTTTATTATTCCGAAGTGCGAAATAAATAAAATTTTATAATTTATAAATCTTTATTCCATAAAATTTCTTCAACATTATTTTTTTTCGCAAATACTCTACCCATTACAAACAGTAAATCCGACAATCTGTTAATAAAAATACATATTTCATCAAAATTATCAACATCAGTTTCTATCGATAATATTTGACGCTCGGCTCTTCTACATACTGTCCTACAGATATTACACCAACTTATCAATTCGCTACCTGCTGGGATTACAAATCCTTTTAAATTTGGTAAATTCTGTATGTGATCATCCATATATTGCTCCAATTTTTCAATGTCTGATTGGCAAATCTCTCGAAGATTTATATCATATTTTGCACCATCTTTTTTTGTGGCTAAAATAGAACCTATATCAAATAATCTATTCTGAACGAACTCAAGAAGTTTATTTTCGATTGCATCAACTTCAAAATTTCTTATCATTCCAACAAAAGAATTTAGTTCATCGATTGTTCCATATGCCTCAATTCTTACATCATTTTTATTTATCCTCTGCCCACTCGCAAGTGATGTTTGCCCCTTATCGCCTGTTTTTGTGTATATTTTCATTTCAATTTAAATAATTGATTATTCTTTGCTTGAACTTACTGTCATAATCAAATGATGTTTGATTTAAAACTAATCAGTTAGACTTTTAATCTCATCAATTGATAGCAAATCAGCATATTCTGCTATCTCTTCAATAGTTTTCCCGTGTTGCTTCATTCTTCGCACCATTTTAATTTGAGCGTTTAATTCTCCTTCTGCTCGTCCTTCTGCTCGTCCTTCCTCACGTCCTTCTTCACGTCCTTCCTCACGTCCCTCTTCACGTCCCTCTTCACGTCCTTCTTCGCGAGCTCCTTCAACAAGCGCAATTTCATTTCTTACACTATCCCAAAATTTATCATAAGCATAACGTTCTGCTTCACTCATTGATGCTTCTTCTACAGTCTCAATAGCCCTCCTAACTTCATCTACTTCAAGCATATCAGAAGAAATATTTTTAGTCTCCTCACCTATTTCTGTTAAAAAACGCAACCACAAAACTTGCATCTTTTTTGCATTCAGATCATTTGGATTAAATTTTGGCAATTCTATAAATATAAATTGTAACCCCTCTATTATTTCTTCGGTATATTCCTGATGTACAATCTTATAATGATGATAATAACTTTCTACATTAGGCATAAATGTTTTATTTACAAAATTTAATGAATATACTGGCATCAAATTTTTATATTTAAAACCTTTTGTTGCCTGCCTTACATACGCTTTTGAAGCATTAAATAAAACACGACTATAAAATTCGTCCGACCAAATATTTTGCATCTCTACAACGAATTGCCTTCCTGTACTATCTTTACAACAAACATCTACAA
>CAYJBL010000043.1:1680-6237 GCA_964368115.1 uncultured Bacteroidales bacterium | reverse complement strand
TTGATAAAAAATTTCTGTTATCAATTTATCCTCTTCTAAAGGAAGTATCGCATTAAGAAAATTTTTCACAATATCCTCCTGTTGTCCAAATACTTTCTTAAATAAAATATCAGCTTTTGGGTCTAAGTATCTCATAATTTGTTTAAAGTTAATTCTACACCGCAAAAATAACTAACTATTTTAATTTTTAAAATAAATCATATATCTTTGGGGCTTATACAATAATTAGATTTTTTTGACAACCTTATACATATAAGTTCGTCATCTAACTAAATTTTTTATTATGAAAAAATATGTTTTATTGTTTTTTGTGTTTATTATAGCAGCAAGTTCTAATTTCGCTCAAACACAACTTAGCAACAATTATAATTCCCCAACGCAATTAATGATTGGCGACGACTGCACCAATACTGAATTTCTTCTTAACAACGACATAGGCACTGATCTACCAACACCTGCCTTCGACCGCTCGTACCCAGGTTATAGTTCTTACTTAACATTCACAACATCAGAAACTGGATGTGCGAAAGTTAACTTTCAGTTTCAAGAAAGCAATTTCTTTGGTATAGCTCTTTATTCTTTGGAAGCTGAAAATTGGGAACTTATCAAATTTAATACTTACAATAGTACAGAAGGCTCTTTAGAATTGTTTATTAACGAAGGCTTTACCAATAAAGAAATCCTTGTTAGATATTGGGCATTAGAAGAAAATACACTAAGTACTGTTAATATATGCGCTCAGCACCAAACTCCTTTTTATCCACCAAAATTAATTGATATTAATACTGATACCTACACTCCAGAAGAACTAGTAACTGATGTTTTAGTTACGGGTTGTCTCGAGGCGTTTAATATAGAATATACTGGTGCTTCTGTAGCTATTGGATATTTTTCGGATGCTATTCCTGGGCTAGATTTTGAAGAAGGAGTAATTATGTCAACTGGATTAGCTACTAGTGCAAGCGGACCTGCAAATCAAAGTGCAAGTACAGGTAATGGAACGCCTGGAGATACTGATTTAAGTGCAATAGCAGGAGGAACAACCAATGACGCTGCAATTCTTGAATTCGATTTTATTCCACAATCTAATCTTATAGAATTTGAGTATGTCTTTGCAAGTGACGAATATCATACATATGTAAATTCAAATTACAATGATATTTTTGCATTTTTTCTTTCCGGGGGTCCCGAAGGTTATGTGAACGAGAATATTGCTCTTATTCCAGGTACAACAACTCCAGTTTCTATAAACAACGTGAACGGAGGAAACCCGATTGGAGTAAATGCTTCTAATGAAGAATTTTTCGTGAATAATAGCACTGGACCAAACATTGCGTACAACGGACACACAGTTACATTAACAGCTGTAGCCGATGTTACTGCTTGCGAAACATACCACATAAGACTCGCAATTGCTGATAAGGGCGATAGCTCTCTAGACTCCGCTGTATTTCTAAGAGCCAATAGTTTCTCTTCAGGGGTGGAATATAATGTAGAAAGTTTTAATCAATGGGACGAAAGTCTTGAAGTTATGCGTGGCTGCTCTGCTGAGATAGTTTTCTCTAGAACTAGCGATACTCCTATTACCGACTCGGTACCAATTGAGATGACTATAGGAGGAACCGCAACGATGGGCGATGATTTTTCAACAATAAACGGCCAATATGTTATACTGCCAGGACAAAATTCAATTATAGTACCTTTCGATGCTTATATTAACGACCAAGGTGGGAACGAAACTATAGTTCTAAATTTCATTAACGGTTGCCCATGTAACCCGGAAATGACTAGCCACACAATCACACTTGTAGAAGCATTTGAAATCAATCCAATATTAACTAATAACTCACCAATATGTAACGGAGATTTAGCAACAATAAACCTAGCATTAAATACTCCTCTACCTGAAAATGTTACAATACAATGGAGCACAGGAGATGTTGGAGTTACCGAGATTGTTGTAAATCCAAGTATCACAACAACATATTCGGTAGACCTAATTTACCCATGCGAAACAATAACTCTTACTACTGACGTTGTGGTTGTTCAACCACCTACAGCTACTGTTGGTGAAGACATGACAGTTTCTTCTCTAACTACAAATATTTCTGCACAAATGGATCCAGGAAATACCGGTGTATGGTCTTTAGATCAAGGACCAGGTGCCGTGACAATGGTAGGAGAAAATACCCCTAACGTAAGCGTTACATTTAGTGCACTTGGAGTTTATTCGTTTGTATGGACAGAAACAAGTCTTCCGCCTAACTGCGTAGATAGCGATACTATAAATATTGAATTCTATTCTGTTCCTGTAGCTGAAATTCATGCTACTGAAGTTGCATGTTTTGGCAATAATACTACAATTTCGTTTGTTGGAGATATAGAAGGAAATGCTAATCCAATATTTGACTGGGATTTTGGTGCAGGTAATGTAGTTGGAGGTAGTGGTATCGGGCCTTATTTTGTTGTTTTTCCTACCACAGGCGAGCACGTTGCTAGACTAACTATTACTGAAGGTAGCCTTAGCTCTACCGACTCTGTAATAATTTATATTCCACCTGCAATTGATGGCTCTATATCTACAATCGACGATCGTTGTTTTGAAACTTGCGAAGGTTCTGCTACTGTAGAAATCAACGGAGGAACAGCTCCATATACTTATTCATGGGCGTCTACTACAAACCAAATTTTCAATCTATGCGAAGGAAACTATAGCTTAACAGTTACCGATAACAACGGATGTATTTTTTCAGAAAATTTTAGAATCGAACAACCTGAACTTATAACATACGACACCACATATCAGCATATAACATGTAATGGCGAAAATACCGGATTTGCAGGAATTCTAAATATTGATGGCGGGACACTTCCATACACGTTTATGTGGAGCGACTCCTATAATGACTCAATTAACGAAAATATAACTGCTGGGACTTATAGTGTTACTGCTATCGATGCGAACAGTTGTAGCATTTCAGAACAATTTACAATTGTAGAACCACCTGCAATGACTATTTCAACAAATGGTGATTTTGAAATTTGTGAAGGAGGAAATGTTATTATTTCTGCCGAAATTTCTGGAGGACAAACACCATATACATTTTATTGGGATGCTGGAACTGGGGCTAGCGTTGGGCAACAAGAATTTATGGCTTCTCCAACAGTAACCACACGCTATAGCGTATATGTTGTCGATGCAAACGGCTGTACTACAGACACAGTACATTCTGACGTTGCTGTTAGCCCTGCACTTTCGCTTAACCTTACAACAACAGATGTTTCATGCTACGAAGAATGTAATGGTAGTGCAAACATTGAAATTATTGGAGGAACACAACCATTTAGTTTCAGTTGGGGAATTAACGCGCCTACATTAAATAATCTATGCGCAGGCTTATACTCTGTCACAGTAACTGATCTTCGTAACTGTTCTTCAAGCAAAACATTTGCTATTGATGAACCAAACGAACTACTATTATCTTTCGAAACTCACGGCGCACCATGTGCAAATTCAGCTTTTGGAACATCGCTTGCAATTGCAGAAGGAGGTACTGAACCATATACGTATTTATGGTCTGATAATACAATTACGGCTGATTTATTTGGGAGCATCGGAATACACCATGTTACGGTAACAGACGCTAATAACTGTAGAATACACGGCACAACAACAATTGATGCCCCAGAAGAAATTCAAATTTCAATTATGAATCCAGCAAATATATGTATTGGTGGTGAAGCTCACATAATTGCTCAAGCAACAGGAGGTACGGCACCATTCTACTTTGAATGGCGCGGAGATGACGGTAGCGAATATACAGAACATTCGTTTTACACAAGTCCATCGGCAAATACAACATACCACCTAACCGTTACTGATGCAAATGATTGTACGATAGAAGGCTATAGTGCAAACGTACAAATAAACCCACCTCTAGAAATTGAGAATATTATCAGTACATCTAACAATGTTTGCCTAGGATTTAGTACCAATATAGAACTTATGATAACAGGTGGAGATGGAGGCCCATACGAAATAACAACTGGCGACGGAGCAATTGTTGGCTCTCCTTATGAATTCTTTCCAACCGAAACTCAAGACATAACTTTCACTGTTCGCGATATGTGTGGAACTCCTCCAGTTCAAGAGACCATACATATATCTGTTCATGAAAGACCATCAGCAAACTTTACAAGTAATATCACTGAGTCTTGTCCACACCACGAAATCAATTTTACAGTAGAAGATCCTCATTATAATTATGAATATGTATGGACCTTTGGAGATGAAACATATGATTTTACAGCATCATCTACCCACACTTTCAAAGAAGAAGGGCTATATTCTGTTAAATTACTAGCACGAGATCCTTTCGGATGTGAAGACTCTCTAATTGTAGACGATATGATTAAGATTCATACTAAACCACGTGCATCATTTTTAACTATCCCAGAGCACACAAGTATTCTTAATCCTGTTATCAAATTTGAAAATCAGACTAAAGATGCTTCTAAACTTCTTTGGTACTATGGAGACGGAGATTCTACAATTAA
>CAYJBL010000043.1:0-1657 GCA_964368115.1 uncultured Bacteroidales bacterium | reverse complement strand
CATATTTGATAATGTTGGAGAGTACGAAATTATGCTTGTTGCGTTAAATGAACATGAATGCGCAGATACATCATTCAGAACAATCGTAATCACTGACGAATATAGTTTCTATGCTCCTAATGCCTTCTCTCCTAATGGTGACGGCATCAACGATTGCTTTAGAATGTGCGGTTCTGGTATAGATTCTGAAAATTATAGTATGATTATATATGACAGATGGGGACAAGCTGTTTTTACTTCAAATTTCTTCGATGAAGACATTGATTGTAAAGACTGCGGGCAAGGCTCATGGGACGGAACAAATAATACATTAAATAAAGAAAGAGAGTACCTACCAAATGGAATTTATCACTGGTCTGCGGTATTTAAGGATTATCACGGAACAACGCATAAACAACAAGGAACTGTCCAACTCATTAGATAAAAGCATAAAAAAAGCAGTAAGATAAATTTTACTGCTTTTTTTTAGGACTATACAATCAACTTATTCCTGTTAGCTTCTTTATTTCACTAAGTTTATTCAATGCTTCTAATGGAGTTAAGCTATCTATATCAATTCCTTCAATCTCCTTTCTTATTTGAGAAAGTACTGGATCATCTAATTGAAATAAACTTAATTGATAACCATCTCTTTTAACCGCAATTTCATTAATCTGTTTATTTAATGCACCTTGTTCTCCTATTTCTTTTGTGTTCCCCTCTAATTGGTCTAGTATTTTTTTTGCTCTATGCACAATCGATTTTGGCATTCCTGCCATTTGTGCAACATGAATTCCAAAACTATGTTCACTACCTCCTTCTTTTAATTTCCTCAGAAATATTACACTATCTTTAGATTCTTTTATTGATACATTAAAATTCTTAATACGAGAAAAAGATTTTTCCATCTCATTTAATTCATGATAATGTGTTGCAAATAGGGTTTTTGCTTTCGATTTAGGATGTTCATGTATATACTCAGCAATAGCCCACGCTATTGATATTCCATCATAAGTACTCGTGCCACGCCCTAATTCATCTAATAAGATCAGACTATTCGAGGAAATATTATTCATGATACTTGCCGCTTCAAGCATTTCAACCATAAATGTAGACTCGCCCATAGAAATATTATCGGAAGCCCCAATCCTTGTAAATACTTTGTCTATTATACCAAGAACAGCAGCTTGAGCTGGAACGTAACTTCCTATTTGCGCCATTATACTAATTAATGCAGTTTGACGTAATAAAGCAGATTTCCCCGACATGTTTGGACCAGTTATCATCATTATTTGTTGCGATTTTGGATCCAAACTTATATCATTTGTTATATACTCCTCTCCATAAGGAAGTTGTTTTTCAATTACAGGATGTCTTCCTTCTTTTATTTCAATAATATCTGTATCATTTAATTCTGCTCTGCAGTAATTATTTTCAATTGCCACATTTGCAAACGATAATAAACAATCTAGCTTTGCTATTACATTTGCATTTTCTTGAATATCTGATATGTAATATGAAATCCCATGTACAAGATCTGCAAATAATTGATTTTCGATCGACTGTATTTTTTCTTCCGCGCCTAAAATCTTTTCTTCGTATTCTTTAAGCTCAGGATTTATATAACGTTCCGCAGAGACTAAAGTTTGTTTTCTTATCCATTCGTGCGGAACTTTAT
>CAYJBL010000042.1:0-11977 GCA_964368115.1 uncultured Bacteroidales bacterium | reverse complement strand
CGTTTCAATATCAGAAAGTTTTGTTTCTTTCATAAAGAAAGCTTCCGATTGAGATTTTTCATCGAATTTTTCAGGAGCTATTTCTTGAATTTTATCCCAATTGTTATTTGAAATATAAAATGTTGTCATCATGCTTTCGTCGTATCCACATGCAGTTTGTATTGCAAGGTGAAAATCATGAAAAGTATTGTTATCTTCAATTTCAATGTCTCTGACAAAATTTTCAATTTCGTTTGATATTATGCGGTACTTAATGATCATTTTAGTATATTTTGTATAAAGTTAATAGTGTCAATATTATCTGCATAGTCGCAAACCGAAGGTTTTTGTGTCTCTCCAAATTTTATGCTTGAAATCGATTCAAAATTTGAATTTCCAACTACACATTGTATGTTTTCTAAATTTAATTTTATTTGTTCTTCTAAAGCTTTAATATCTTGATAATATTCATAATGAATAACACCAATTGGCGAATTAATATTCTGATTTTCTGTAAGTAAAATGTTGCCAGCATTTACGTGTAATGTTTGATTCATGGCAAATATTGTGTATTGGTAATTTACATTATTTGCATATTTATGATGATCAAAAACATGTGAATACTTAGCAAAAGATTTGCATAAATTGTTGAAGTCGTAATTATGAGGTATGTGTAATTTTGAAACATTTCTACACCCTAAACCAAAATACATAAAAATATCATCGGCAAGTAGCTCTAACTCTTCAGTTGTTTCATTTCCACTTAATACAGCTATCGAATTACGATTGCTTCTTAGAATTTTAGGTGTGTTTTTGAAATAGTATTCAAAATATCGATTTGTATTATTACTCCCTGTTGCTATAATTGCATCGTGTTTTGGAAATTTATCTTCGACGAATGTGCAATCAGTTTGAGGGTCAAGTTTAATAATAGTCTCTATTAGCCATTTAGTTAGTAAGTTGTCTTTTGACGATAATTTGATGATGCTGTGTTGGTTGCAAATCCATGAGCAGAGAAAATCATGAAACCCGACAAGAGGTATATTGCCAGCCATAATAATTCCAATTTTCAACTTTTGTTCAGGAAGCTTATTATCTGGGAAATAATTGTAAATCCAATTCTCAATAGACTCTCTACTTAATAAGCACGACCACTCGAGCAGAGAGTGCATAATAAATTCTTTGGTAAACCATGGGTTACTATTTTTGATAATATCAAAATCTGGGAAATTATTGATCTTAGAAAAATCGTTGTAAGTATCTAATAAAATATAACTTACCTTATCTAAAATATCTATTTTATCCTTAAAGTCCATTAATATCCCTTTTGATCCCAAGTTTCTTCAATAGTATTAGTTATCGATTCAAAATCGTTTATTTGTAGAGAATTAATACTATTTGGTGCGGTGTACGTATAAATTATAAACATAATGCTTAAAGCTAATCCAATAATCGCACAAATCTGACCAGCAGAAATATTTGATAATGAGGAACGTTTATATAAGTTTGGCGATTGGTGGTATTCTTTTTTTGCTTTTGGAGTTAGTACTATTGCAATTATGGCAAGTATTACCCCTATATAAGGAAAGCAACAGCAAAAACTGCCAAGTACTGAAAGGATACCTAAAATTAGTATTCCAACAGAATTAGGAACATTAATTAATAATGCTTCTCTGTTGTAATTGTTTTGTTGATCATTTTTTGTGTCAAAGCCGATATTATTTGTGTTTGTGCCTTCGTGTTGATTGCTATAATTGTTTTCCATAAATTACCATTAAAATTAACCTAAATTATTTAGTCAAAGATATAATCTTTGTTATGATAAATAAAAATAATTTGAAATTTATTTTACATATATTTCAAACAGAACCGTCATCGTGAACGAGGTGTGGCGATATGTTCTTTTCCGTCATTGCGAGAAGCAACGCGACGAAGCAATCTCTCAATCTCGCTGTTGGTGCGAATATTTATTCGTGCCTATTAAGAAGCTAATGCAACGCAATCCATATTTTACAATATAACATCCGTTTTCGTCTTAATGCCAGACGGGCACATACTTTTTAACTCCAATCTAATTATTTCCAAAGTGTCGTTGAGCTAAAGGTTTGCAACGAAAAAAGTATGCAAAAACGTTTGCCGCTGAACCGTCTTTGGCTAAAATTTACTTCGTTCTGCTGACGAAAAAGAACTCGCATTGCTCAAACAGCTTTTTCGCTTAATCGCTGCACTTAGCAAATTTCTTAACGCCAATCCGCTGATGCGGCTAAAGCGGTGAATGTTTTGCATTCGGGTTAAAAAAAATCGCCTTCAATAAGTATTTTTTACTATTTTTTGTAACTTTGTTTTTATCATTGACATGTACTTAAAAGTAAAAATAGAACTTAATAAAAATACAAAAAAAATGAGATTTAAAATAATTTATGTTTCTTTGATATTCTTTTGTTTAGCAGGTGCTTTAAAAAGTCAAAATATAACAATGAATATAACACAATTAGAAATAATTTCGTTGGATAGTTTGGCTTTGAAAAAATATAATTGGATAAAATGTGTAGTGAATAAGAATGATACAATTATAGTTCTTAGTGATAAAAGAAATGTTTTAAATTGCATTAAAAAGCAAATGATTAAACTTAAAAAAATTAATTCAATAAATGACGATATAGGATATCGATTCTATTTTAATGATGTGTATATAGATGATATATTGTATTTTTCTAAAGAAACAGAAGTTTATCTACTTGATTGTTTAAGCGATTAAACTATGATTAAAACGCACATCCATATCCACCACCTCATTACATGTCTAAAGTTAAACCAATGTGGAACTATATAAAACGAAGAAATAATGATTAAAGTTAGAATTTTATTAGTATTAGCATCACTATTATTAATTTCAACCAAGCAAGTTTTTGGGCAACAATTTGATATAAAATATGATCAAATCAAATATACGGACACGATCAAACTTTCTGTTAATGAATTAGAAACAATAGATTATCCTTTTGAACTTATAATAAAAAATCATTTAAAAATAATTAAACGTAAAAAGTGGTTTCTGCAAAAGAGAAATCACATATTAAAAATTAATATAAGTGATTTTAGTGTAATGCATAAAGAAGTCGAAGATAGAAAGTATTCAAAATTTGTATTGAATAATTATGGTGTAATGTCGGGATATGATATTTCTTGTGTAATGATAAACGAAAAAACATTAGGTAAAAGTTTAAAAAGATGGTTTATAGAGGAAAAATTATTCTATTACAAATATGAAGATTTAGATGTAATATTTACTACAGATTTAGATATTAACTTTTCAAGTATAATTGGGATAAAAACTCTTGAATATACCTTTGAAGATACAAAATATGAAAGGTCAGATACAGGGAAGTATTACGATTACGACCTATTGAGGTCATCATATAAAGATTATCAAAAAGATAATAAACTCATATATTCTGGATATAAACTACTAAATCAAGCTTTATATTCGGTAGAGCATCGTACATTATATAAAACTAGAGTCGCACAGGAATATTTCTGAAGCAGATATTATAACAGCCAAACAACGACGACTTAACAAAAAATGTAAATTTATGAATGTAAGCCCATTATTAGTAATGACCGAAGGTGACTATACCAAGCATTATTACATAGAGGGCGAGCGAATATGCTCAAAGCTAGGCGGAGGGTTTGGATTTTTTAAGACTTAAAATAATTTTAGTTGGGAGTCTATGAGCTTAAAACTGTTTCGATGATATTTTGTGATGCCGTATTTTGCAATTGCTTCGCGGTGTTCTTTTGTTGGGTAGGCTTTGTTTTTATACCATTGATACATAGGGAATTCATTGTGAATTAAATCCATATAATCGTCTCGATATGTTTTTGCAAGAATAGATGCCGCAGCTATTGAAAGAAATTTTTTATCTCCTTTAACTATGCAGCTGTGAGGTATATTTTCGTATGGTTTAAATCTGTTGCCGTCAATAAGTAGAAGTTCAGGCTTTATTTTTAGTTGGCTTACAGCTTTATGCATTGCAAAAATTGACGCATTTAGAATATTTATTTTATCGATTTCTAAATTGTCGAGACTAGCAACGGCAAAATCAATAGCGTCGTTTTCAATCTCGGTGCGAAGTTTAATTCTTATTTTTTCACTAAGTAATTTCGAATCATTTAAATCTTTATTATAATAATCTGAAGGTAAAATTACTGCAGCAGCAAATACTGGTCCTGCAAGACACCCTCGTCCAGCTTCATCACAACCAGCCTCAATTGTATTTTCTTGATAGAAACTTTTAAGCATATTTTACAGTAAACCAATTTGTTTGATTTTCTCTAAATCGCGTGGAGTGTCAATACTTATGCTTTCGTGCTCTGTAAAGCCAATCTTTATTTTATAACCATTTTCAATCCACCTAAGCTGTTCTAAACTTTCTACAATTTCTAATGGCGATTGTTTTAGTTTTGTGATCTCATCTAATATCTCTGCTTTATATGCGTATAAGCCAATGTGTTTGTAGAATAAATGTTTTGAGATCCATTTTTCTTGTTTATGTCCTCGAACAAAAGGAATAGGGGAACGGCTAAAATATATAGCCTCGTTATTTGAATTTATTACAAGCTTTGGTTTATGTTGATTAAAAATGTCATCTACATTATTAATAGGTTTAGCTAAACTCGCAATTTGAGTTTTTTTTGATTTGAAACATTTTTTAATTTCAAGTAATTGTTCTGTTTTTATAAACGGTTCATCTCCTTGAATATTCACGACAATATTATATTTTTTATCTTCGATAACTTCAATCTTCTTTAGGGCTTCGGCGCACCTGTCTGTTCCGCTTTTATGTTTTTTTAGTGTCATGACGGCATTTCCGCCAAACTTCATAACTTCATCGAATATTCTTTTGTCGTCAGTAGCAACGTATACGGTATCAAAAACTTTTGAGGCTTGTAAATACACGTTGTGTACCATAGTTTTTCCGTTGATATTCACCAATGGTTTTCCTGGGAAGCGCGTCGAGCCGTATCTCGCTGGTATTATTGCAATAAAATTCATAAAACAAAATTTGTCGAAAGTACACAATATTTATAATTTGTTGGTAACTATTTTTGATAAAATATTTAATTTGACATGTTAATATGTATTTCATTTATGCTGATATGAAACGAACATGAAAAATACTCATTATTTTACGCCATAGGCAATGATATTTTTTAGGGGACTTCTATTTTCTGCTTTGCCAATTTTTGAAATGAGATTTTTAGGTAAGTTTTATATATTTTTGAGACTAATACCGAGGTATTGGGGGATAAAATAGATGAAAATAGACCAAAATATCGTTCAAAAAGCGCAAAAGAGTAATAGAAATCTTAGTAAACATATAAATCGGGGAGAAATTAGAAGTTCCCTTTATTTAGAGTTCAGTCTGACCGATAAATAGTTTTCGAAGTATTATGTCTGTTGCAGAATAGGTATAGATTTGTGAAATAATATTTAGGAAATTATAGTTTATTATCGTCAATAAAATATTTTCTTTGCAAACTATGTTAAACAGCGATAAGGAATTAAAAAAAATTAAGCCCGGAAAAGTAATTCTGCCGACTTTGATTGGATTAGGGATAGTTGCGTGGTTTGTATACAGAGATTTTCATAAAATAGATTTTTCGATTTTCAATTTTAGCTGGTGGGCAGTAGCAATGATATTGATTTCGTTTTTGCTGATGTTTTTTCGTGATCTTGGTTATGTTGTTCGATTAAGAATTTTATCATCTGGCGATTTGTCGTGGCGCAAATGCTTGCAAGTTGTTTTTTTATGGGAATTTGCATCGGCAATTACACCTTCGGCAATTGGCGGAACTTCGCTTGCTACGATTTTTATTTGGAAAGAGGGCTTACCAGTAGGAAGAAGTACAGCAATTGTAATTGCAACATCTTTTCTTGATGAACTTTATTTTAGCATTATGTTTCCGTTGATTATTTTGTTATTCTCTAAATCGGAGCTTTTTGTGACAAGTGGCTCTGGTGCTGTGATGGAAAGTTTTATGGTGTTTGCACTTATTGGATACGGATTTAAGCTTTTATGGACAATACTTATGGGGTATTCAATTTTTATTAACCCAAAACTTTTTGCAAAACTTCTTCTTAAGTTATTTAAAATTAGGTTTCTTAGAAGATGGAGTTCGGTAGTTGAAAATATGGCAAATGATTTTGAGCTTTCAAATAAAGAATTGAAATCAAAAGGATTAGGATTTTGGATTAAGGCTTTTTTCGCAACCTTCTTATCATGGACTTCCAGATATTGGGTGTTAAATACTTTGCTACTTGCTTTGATATTTACTATCGGAGTGCAGTTTGGAAATGGTATTTCGATTTACGAACATTTTCTAATTTTTGCAAAACAATTAATTATGTGGATAATGATGCTTGTAATGCCAACTCCCGGCGGTAGCGGTTTTGTAGAAACAATATTTAATACATATATGGCAGATTTTATCCCTGTTGCCGGTTTTGCTGTGATAATGGCTCTTGTTTGGCGAATGGTAACGTATTATCCATATTTGATCATAGGTGCATTTATTACTCCAAAATGGGTAAACAAAAAGTTTCAAAAGAAAACTTCATAAATCAAAATTATAATTAAAAAATCTTTTAACTGAGAAATATAAACATAGTAGAGAGTAGGAATAATTTTGAAATAATTTTATAATTTCGCAAAAAATAAAAAAACGGATGATAAAAATAGGATTTGCGTGTGATCACGCTGGATATGAGTTGAAATTGGAGTTAATAAAATTTATAACTGAATTGAATTATAATTTCGAAGATTTCGGAACAAATTCAACCGAAAGATGTGATTATCCAGACTTTGCCCATCCACTTGCAGTTGCAATAGAAAATGGAGAATGTGAATTTGGAGTTTCTATCTGCGGAAGTGGAAACGGAATAAATATGACAGTAAATAAACATGAAGCAATTAGAGGTGCTTTGTGTTGGAATACAGAAATCTCACAATTAGCACGCTTACACAATGATGCAAATATTTGTGCATTACCTGCAAGGTTTATTTCATTAGACTTGGCTAAAGAGATATTATTAACGTTTCTAACTACAAAATTCGAAGCAGGAAGGCATATCAATAGAATAAATAAAATACCTTTATCTAAATAAACTTATTATTTGATGTTCGGGGTGTAGCTCAGTTGGTTAGAGTACTGGTCTGGGGGACCAGGGGTCGGAAGTTCGAGTCTTCTTACCCCGACTTGTTTATCTCATAGAATATACTATATTTTGGATTGATTCTGCCCATTCAGAATTGTTCTTTGTGTTGTCAAGGCTTGTGTGTGGAATTACTTTTCCAAATTTTATCTTAATGATTTTGCCTCGCTGTTTAAACATTTCATCTACAAGAAATAACATTTCAAGATTCATTTTTATACCTAGTCTTTTCCTAAAGTTAGCGAGCCTATAAAAAAAACGAGAATTTTGACCTTCTATGAATATTGGAATTATGTCGCGCTGTGTTTTTATTGCTTTTGTAATAAAGCTTTTTTGCCACTTCAGATCTTTTATCTCATTTTTGTTTTTTCGAGAAACCAAGCCAGCTGGGAATAATAATATTTGTTTGCTTGATTCGTAACACTTGTTAATTATGTCAATATTTGCTCTTGATTGATCGCCATGTTTGTTGATTGGAATAAATAAACTTTCTAAAGGTGTGAGTGCCATTAAAATATCGTTAACAATAAACACAAAGTCACTATGCTTATCTGCGATTTTTTGCATCATTACCATACTTTCTATTCCTCCAAGCGGATGGTTTGCAGCAAAAATAAATCGACCCGAATTAGGAATATTTTCAAATCCACTGCACTCTGCCGATATATCCAAAAATTTTACAACAGCATCAACAAAATCGTGCGATTTTAAGTGTGAACTGTGATCTAAAAATTCGTTAATCTCGTCCTGATGAATGATACGCTTTAGGTAGTTGATGACGAAATTTGGTAAAATCCTTATGAGATTTCGATTTTTATTTGCAATGATTTGTTTTACATCGATTTGCAGTTTTTTTTCACTAATCATACATATTATTGTTAATTCATGCAAAAATATAAAAAATATTTTACATATTAAATTATTGTATTATAAACAGTTATCGCTAGTTAACAAATGTGAATAAAAAAGAAGTTATTAACATAGTGGAGAAAAGTGGAGAAAAGTGTTTTATGGTGGGGGTTAAAATGCTAATTTTACATCGAATTTTAAAACCCGTTTTATGTTTGTTGGAGAATACACTGGAAAATTAGATGTTAAGGGACGAGTTATCTTTCCTATGAACCTTAAAAAGCAGTTGCCAGAAGGTGAACAGCAATTTCCTATGGTAATAAAAAAAGACATTTATGAGAAGTGTTTGATATTGTATTCCAAAACAGAATGGGAGTTTCAGACTGCAACTTTGAAGAAAAAATTGAATCCTTTCGATCGTCGCCATGCAGAATTTTTAAGAGAATATTATCGTGGAACAGCAGAATTAAGTTTCGATGCGAACAATAGATTGCTGATACCTAGAAAGTTATTGGATTTGATAAGTGCAGATAAAGACATCGTATTTGCTGGGCAGAAAGGAAAAATAGAGATTTGGTCACAAAATGAGTATGATTCTAGACAAATGAGTCAAGAAGATTTTGCAGATATGGCAAACGATATTTTAGGTGGGGATTTTGGATTTTATAATGAAGTATAATTATGTATCACGCTCCTGTATTGCTGAAAGAAAGTGTTGATGGATTAAATATAAATCCAAATGGAATTTATGTAGATGTTACTTTTGGAGGGGGAGGGCATTCTCGTGAAATACTTTCTCGTTTATCGTCCTCTGGAAGACTTTTTGCGTTTGACCAAGATGCTGATGCTGCAAATAATATAATTCAAGATGATAGATTGATCCTAGTACGAGGAAATTTTAGATATATTAGAAATTACTTAGAGTATTACGGAGTGCATAAGGTGGATGGGATATTAGCAGATTTGGGAGTTTCGTCACACCAATTTGATGTTTTAGGGCGCGGATTCTCATATCGTTTGGGTGGAGATCTGGATATGAGAATGAATAAAGATTCCAAAATTACAGCAGCAGAAATATTAAACGAATACGACGAAGATCGCTTATTCCATATATTTAAAAACTATTGTGATGTTCCTAATCCAAGATTTTTGATAAAGTTGATTAAAGAACACAGGATAGAAAATAAATTTTTAGACATTAACGATTTTTTAGAAATTATTGATAAAGCAGTGCCAAAAGCTAAATCAGTTAAATATTTAGCACAAGTGTTTCAAGCTTTGCGGATTGAAGTAAATGATGAAATGGGTGCGTTGTATGAATTTTTAATAAATATAAAAAATGTGCTTAAAAAGGGAGGTCGTCTGTCTGTGATTTCTTATCATTCTTTGGAGGATAGACCTGTGAAAAATCTGATTAAATCGGGAAATCTTGAAGGAAAAATAGAACATGATTTATTTGGTAGGTACTTCCCCGATTTTGAAGCAGTAAATAGAAAGATAATAGTTCCAAGCGAGCAAGAATTACAAGATAATACAAGAGCAAGATCTGCAAAATTGAGAATTGCAGAGAGATTATGAAAGATAATGCTAAAATATCAACACTTACGGTATCTACAATAAAGAAGTTTTTAAACGGATCTATTTTAGATGCTGACTTTGTGCGCAAGCATATAAAGTATGTAATATTTTTATTTGTATTAGGATTATTGGTAATTGCAAATCGATTTCATGCAGAAAGTGTTTTCAGAGAAACAGAAAATAAAAAAAAGCAATTAGAAGATTTACGTGCTGAAAAAATAGAACTGCAAACAGATCTAATGACAAGAAGTAGACGAATAGAAGTTTTAGAAAAACTGCAAGAGCATGGAAGCACGCTCTCGGAAGCAGAAAAGCCACCATATAAAGTATTGTATAATATAGATAAATGAACGAAAGAGCTGCCATATTATTAAAGTTGAATCTATTATATATAGTTATGCTGGTTTTTGGGGGCTTAATTGTCGGTAAAATCATTTACTATCAGTTTTTTTATGATAAAGAAATAATAAAAGAAGGATTAGAATCGACAAAAAAATACATGACAATTGAGCCAACAAGAGGAGATATATATTCTTTTGATGGGAAACTGATCGCAACATCTGTAGCTTATTTTGAAACAGGAATTGATTTAAATTGTGAAGCGATAACACAAAAAGTTTTTGATGAAAATATTGACTCTTTGGCATTTTGTTTAGCTGAATTGAGATTGCAAGATAAATCTGAAGATGAATACAAAAGAGAAATGATCGAAGCACGTGATAGAGGATCGCGTTATTATAGATTAGGTTATAGAGTAAAGTATACGGATTTTAAGAAAATGCAATCGTTTCCTTTATTGAGAAAGGGAAGAATAAGAGGAGGCTTTGTATATCAGAAAAAATATGAACGAGAAAGACCTTTTGGGAAATTAGCAAGAAGAACAATTGGTACAGTTGCATATGAAGGAAGAAAAGGAGTTGGGCTTGAGGATACGTTTGATGAATATCTAAGAGGAATCGAGGGACATACAGTAAAAGAACGTATTCCAGGAAATTTGTGGATGCCAATCGAAGATGCACAATTTATTGAACCTCAAGATGGCTACGATTTGATAACAACAATAGATATGAAATTACAAGATATTGTTGAAACAGCTTTGGAAAGTCAATTGTTAAAACATGACGCAGAGTATGGAACAGCAGTATTAATGGAGGTTAAAACTGGAAAAATAAAAGCAATAGCTAATCTTAAAAAATCTATAAATGGTGGTCCTTACTATGAAGAGAGAAATTTTGCTATTGGCAATGCAACTGACCCAGGTTCTACATTTAAATTAGCATCGTTTATTGTTGCTCTCGAAGATGGATATATTGACGTAGATCAAATTGTTGAAACTGGAAATGGAAAAATGATGGTGTATGGGAAAAGAATCTCTGACACTAATGAAGATGGTTATGGAGATATAACAATTTCAAGAGCATTTGAAGTATCCTCAAATGTTGCAATAGCCAAGATTATTAGGGAGCATTATGCGTCGCAACCACAAAAATTTATAGATGGATTAAGAAAATTAAATTTGGATGAGTTAACAGGAGTTGCAATTAGAGGTGAAGCCGAGCCCGTAATAAATTCTCCTGGAGAAAAAGCGTGGTCGGGTTTATCATTAACCCAAATGTCAATGGGATATGAATTGCAGATATCACCTCTACAAATATTAACTTTATATAATGCAATTGCGAATGATGGTAAAATGATGAGGCCTATACTAGCTGAAGCAATAACGCACAGAGGAACAAAAATAAAAGAATTTGAACCCGAGGTGGTAAATGAGCAAATTTGTTCGGAAGAAACAATAGAAATAGTAAAACGACTATTAGAAGGAGTAGTTGAAAATGGAACTGCAAGAAATATAAAATCAGAAAATTATAGAATTGCTGGGAAAACTGGAACAGCTCAAATGAATTACGCAGCAAGTAGCAATTCTTCACCAATGACATATCATGCATCTTTCGCGGGATATTTTCCTGCCGAAGATCCTATGTATTCATGTATAGTATCAGTTTATAAACCACGAAGATATGGATATTATGGAGCGATAGTTGCAGCGCCTATTTTTAAAGAAATTGCAGATAAAATTTATGCAACAAATCCAGATTTCCACAAAAAAACATTGTCACAAATTATTTCAAAATCAGTGCCGTATGCAAAAAAAGGGAATAAACGTGAAACAGAAAAAGTATATAACTGGCTGGATGTAAAAACAAATTATAATAGACTGGGACAAACAGAATGGATTTACCCTCAATTAGAAGATTTACAAGTTAAATATGGTCCAGTAAATTTCAGTAATAAATCATTAGTCCCAAATGTAATTGGTATGCCTTTAAAAGATGCGTTGGTTATTCTTGAATATTT
>CAYJBL010000041.1:5184-12013 GCA_964368115.1 uncultured Bacteroidales bacterium | reverse complement strand
CTATTTGAAAATAAATCAATAAAAGTTAAAGCTTTTCCGTTCAATTCTGCTTTAAGTCCAATTTTTCGTTCATGAGATTTTTGTGTTAATGTTTTATTAAATGCAACGTCATTATTCCTATATAAAATTGTTTGTTTGTCAATATCCAAAATTTTATTTGCTTCTATACAATGGCCATTAAATGAATTTACTAAGAAGCCTTCTAAATCTCCATTCTTATTTAAAAATACTAAGCCATCAGAATTTGAAAATGTACTGTTTGTTTTTATGTATATTCGCTTTCTATCTACCCTAACTACTTCAGCAACTTGCTCTCCCAAACTTTTTGACGCAAAAATATTTCCCGTTGTTTCTTGTCTTTCTTGGAGATAAAAAGATGTGTACGATCGATTAAAAGTTTTATTGATATTTGGAGAAAACTCAGTCTGTACATTTCCATATGAACTTCTGCAGAATTGTGGATTGTTTGCTATAAAACTATTTAATAAATTATTATAGTGAGAAGTAATATTCTTCACATACACAATATCTTTTAAGCGACCTTCAATTTTAAAGCTTGTTACTCCTGCATTTATCATTTGAGGTATCAATTGCGAGGCATTCAAATCTTTTGTCGATAATAAATATTTATCTTTCTGTAAAACTTTACCTTTTAGATTTACCAAGTCGTATCTAGAGCGACAGGATTGAGAACAATTTCCTCTATTTCCACTTCTATCCGTTTGATACAAACTCAAATAACACTGTCCACTTAAGCCAGAGCAAAGTGCGCCATGAACAAAACATTCTATTTCTACATTTGGGATATAATCGTGTATTTCTTGTATTTGACTGACAGATAACTCACGAGCTAAAACAACCCTTGATATTCCTGTTTTATATAAAAAATCAACTTTTTCCTTTGTAAAATTATTCATCTGCGTTGATGCATGCAAAACAATTGGTGGTAAATCCATTTCCAAGTAGGCCATATCCTGAATAATAATAGCATCTACCCCTATTGAATACAAATCATTAACCATAGATTCTATCTTGCTTATTTCTGAGTCAAAAACAATTGTATTCATTGTAACATAAATTTTTACTCCAAAAATATGAGCATAATCCACTAACGACTTAATATCATTTAGAGAATTGATTGCAGCCTGCCGTGCGCCAAAATCTTCGTAACCTATATAAATCGCATCTGCTCCAGAATCGATAGCTGCAATTGCAATTTCAATATTTTTGGCAGGTGCTAAAAGTTCTAGTTTAGTCTTATTTTTTTTCATTTTAGTTTCATATAAGTCAGCATAATAAATTTGATTAAAACTTCTCATTTATTTATCACAAAAATAATTTATATTTGCTCATCTAAAATAAAAAATATATTTCCTATGAAAAGACTAATTACATTTATTTTGATTGCTTCGTGTTTGAAGCTTATTGCGGCACCTGGCGACACAACTTACGTGAAAACATTCACCTTCGATAGTATTCATACACGAAGAGCAGTTTTTAATTTCCCTGAAACCCAATCATGGGAAAAAATAATTATGAAATATACTCTCAAATGTTCACCTCTTACCCCGTGGGATAGTTACGACTGCGGAGAATGGGATTACACGACATTTACAAATGTATATGAACATACAGGGGTACTTGATTCTACTCAATATACTCATAGCAAATACATGCTCAATAACGAATATTTTGAGAATTTCAATGGAAGTCTAAGCCCAAAATACCATAAAGTTGAGAATGAATACATAATTCCAACATATAATTTTTCAAACCCAACAAACGTCACAATTGGAAGTAACGAATTTAATTCAAACATCGGTATTTCTTCAGGAGATGAAGACTCTAAGACATATTTTATATTAAGTGCTTCTGAATTAACCACAGCAGGCATTACAGCTGGAGAAATCACTAATATCAAATTTAACTTCGAAAACACCGACGCAAGCAATAATATCCCTATTAACTTAAAAATTGCTGCAAGCGAATCAAACTCACTAAGTCAGCAAATTATTGAAGATGCTAACTTTTCTTCACACTACAATGGATATGTTGCATACAACGGTAGTGGAATTTTTGATATTTACTTTACAAGCCCATTTACTTGGGATGGAACATCCAATTTAATATTTTCGATTTCTACAGCATACAATATTAACGAATTTGATATTCATAGCTATAGCACCAACTATAATTCGATGTTAAGTTCAAATATTATTGATAAGTACATTGATTTAGAAGGCAACACAAGAATAGAAGTTCCAGTAGATGTGCTTTCGTCTATTGATACTGAATTTTCTATTGCACTATGGGTGTATGGCGATCCTGCATCACAACCACAAAACGATTACCTTTTCGAAGCAGTTGACAATACAAATAAAAGACAACTTTGCGTGCATTATCCATGGAGCGACGGAGTAATTTATTGGGATTCTGGAAATGATGGAACAGGCTACGATAGAATCAATAAAGCTGCAAATACTAGCGAATTCGAGGGTCAATGGAACCATATTGTATTTACAAAAAACACCGTTACGGGTACGATGAAAATTTACCTAAACGGAACATTATGGCATAGTGGAACTGGAAAAATTAAACCTATTCAAAATATTTCTAAATTTTATATAGGAAATGCTGCTGCTCACGATGTATCGCGTGGATATGATGGATATATGGATGACGTTAGCATTTGGAAAAAAGAATTAAGTGAAGAGCAAATACAAGAATTGATGTATACAAAATTAGACGAAACTCATGCAGAATACAACAATCTATTATCATATTATGACTTTGACGAAACTCACGAGCAAGGATACTATTTGATGGATAAAAGTATGCATGAAAACAATGCTGCTTATCTTGGAAAAATAAAACGTGAATCGTATGAAGGCGAAAACCGTTTTAAATATTTCGACATTTACCAGCAGTTGCCAGTTATTACAATAACACAAGGAGAATATGAGTATCAAAGTCAAAATGAAATACATCTAGATTCAACTCTTATGCTACCTCAACAAATAATGGAATTTGATAATCTTGATTATTATACAATCCAAGGAATTGACACAACATTATACTATAATAATTATGATTTAATTACACGTATAAATAACACAATAGACACTATTTTCTATACACCTGATGTTGAAATTGAAAATAGTTCGTTAATATATTATAGTCCTGCTTTTGAGATAATAAACACTATTCAAATTCAAAACTATGTTACCCCATATGGAATCGGCTTAAGTCTAGGGGCAAACGGTTTTACATGGACTTATGATGTAACTGAATACGGAAAATATCTTAGTGGAGCAGTTGATATTTCTAGTCATAACACACAAGAACTTTTAGACTTAACATTTGTATTTATAGAAGGAACACCACCAAGAGATATTCTTAGTTTCGATCAGGTTCATCGTGGCGATTATAGACAAAGCGACATTGTAAACGATGTTGTAATGCCTGCAACAAAAGTCAAACGAAATCCTGATGCAGAATACATTACTGTTAGAACTAGAACAACAGGTCATGGGATGGAGTCGGCAAATTGTGCAGAATTTTGCCCTACTACTCACGATCTTTCGGTCGAAGGTGTAGAGCGACACAGTTGGCTAAATTGGACAGAATGTTCTGAAAATCCAGTGCAACCACAAGGTGGCACATGGCTATACGACCGAGCAGGTTGGTGTCCAGGTGCTTTTGCTGATACTTACAATTGGGATATTACAGAATTTGTTACCGCAACCGATTCTATCGAAATAGACTATGGTATGACCCAATATCCAGGTAGCAATGGGCAAGGAAACTATCGCACAGCAGTGCAAATGATACAGTATGGACCAATTAATTTCAATAATGATGCTGCGATTAACGATATTATCACTCCATCAAACGCGTCTATTCATAGCAAATATAACCCTGCTTGTAACAACCCAAAAATCGAAATTAAAAATACCGGTGCAAATGTTTTAAATTCTGCATTTATTGAATATGGAATAAATGGAGACTACTCATATACATTCCAATGGACTGGCGACCTAGTATTTTTAGAAACCGAACAAGTATCTCTTCCTGTTATCAATTGGAAAGAATTTATGGAAAGTAATACTTTCAACGTGAGAATTAGCAATCCAAATAACGAAGTAGATGAATACGAACCAAATAATTATTATTACTCAACATTCGAAGCTGTAAAAATATATACAGACATGATTTTACTAACAGTAACAACAAATAATTTTGGTTCAGAAACTCACTACCAAGTTTTAGATCAAGCAGGAAATGTTCTTGTTAACAGAGACAACCTTGCAAGCAATACAACATATAATGACACACTTGATTTTGGTCCAGGTTGCTACGAAATAAGAATATATGATGACGGAGACGATGGACTTAATTTCTGGGCATACCAAGGGCAAGATGGAACAGGAATAGCTCGTATCAAAAAAGTTGGCGGCGTTTTTCTCAAAACATTCGACCCCGATTTTGGCCGATTTATCAACTACCAATTTATTTACCCAACACCAGAATATGTTCACGACCAAGAACTAAACAAGTCTTATTTTGAATTATACCCAAATCCAAACGATGGTAGCTTTAATATTAAACTTGACTTTGAGCCAGATACTAATACAAAAATCACTATCTACGATACATTTGGTAAAGTAGTAGAAGAACTTTCTGGATCACAATTATCATCTGATGTAATACACATGAATTTACACAACCTAAAAAATGGAGTGTATTTTGTTAATGTTAAATCTAACGATATAAATAAAACTAAAAAACTAGTTATTAAATAAATAGTAACAGAATAATATCATTTATAATTGAGGTTTTCTAAATTGATTAGAAAGCCTCAATTTATTTTTATGTAAAAACAAATTTCACGCACAATAATTTTTATAAATTTGCGTATTATTGAAACTAAAATAATGTATAGAATGAAAAAACTACTTTTTTTATCCTTAATTACTGCAATAATGACAGTTAACTCCTTTGCTCAAGGATATGAAATTAATGTTAATATTAAAGGAGTTGCTGATACTGTTGTGTATTTAGGACACCACTTTGGAGATAAAAAATATGTAATTGATACAACTGCAATAGACGCAAAAGGAAATGCGATATTCAAAGGCGACAAAAAGCTTAACAAGGGGATTTATATTGTTGTTATGCCATCTTTAAATATGCAATATTTTGAACTATTAATTTCAGACAACCAAAGCTTTTCCCTTGCAACTGACACTGCAAATTTTGTAGAAAGCATGATTGTAAAAAAATGTAATGAGAATACTCTTTTCAACCAATATCAAGTAAAAATGGCTGAAATCAGTAAAAAAATGCAAGCCCTAAACAAAGAATACGAAGCTGCAAAAGACAATAAAGAAGAACAAGATAAAATCCGAGAACAAATCACAGAGATCAACAAGCAAAGAATTGATTATATGAATAATGTAATTGATAAGAATCCTGATTTATTCTTCACAAAAATACTTCTTGCGATGAAAGAAGTAGATATTCCAGATGCTCCTTTAGATGAAAATGGAGAGCCTATTGACCCAGCATTTAAATATAAATACTACAAGGCTCATTATTTTGATTATACAGATTTCTCAGAAAATGGATTATTACGTACACCAATATTTGAGAATAAAATAGATTATTATTTCGACAAAATGGTCGTACCTCTTCCTGATTCACTAATTCCTGAAGCATATAACATAATAAACAAAACCTATACTTCTGGCGACAGTCTTATGTTTCAGTATATGACATCTCATTTGTTACACTATTTTGAATCCTCAAAAGTCATGGGTTTTGATGCTGTTTTTGTTGCAATTGCCGAAGAATGGTACCTAAGCGGGAAAGCAACTTGGGCTCAATCAGACACAGCGTTTATTCGTAAATTAGGCGAACGTGTTAGTAAAATAACACCTACCAAATTGGGAAATATTGCACACAATCTCCAAAATATGCAAAGCATAGATGGAAAAAAATATTCTCTACACGATATTGAGGCTAAATATACTGTTTTAGTATTCTTTGAACCTAATTGCGGTCACTGCACTAAAGAAGTTCCTAAACTTGTAAGTTTGTATCAAGATAGCCTAAAAAATATGGGAGTAAAAATTGTCGCATTCTATACGCAATACGACCACGCAGAATGGAAAGAATTTGCAGACGAAAAAAATATCTATGCTGATGGATGGTATAACATTTGGGATGGACCATACCCTCACTCTAAATTCAGAGATTTTTATGATATTTATAGCACTCCAGTAATTTATGTCCTTGATGAAAACAAAAAAATTGTTGGTAAAAGATTAAACGTCGATAATATCAAAGGACTAATTGATTTTATGGAAAAGAAAAAGCAAAAAGAGAATGAAGAAAATTAAATCTATTTTAGATATTTATTATTCAAAAACAATTCTTAGCCTTTTTGCTATAATCATCTTCACATCACTAAATTCCACTTCTGCATTTTCATATAATATTGAAGTTGAAATTGATAACTGTCCAAATACATATGTGTACTTTTGTGCGCACAAAGGACCTGATTTTGAAATAATCGACTCTGTAGTCTCAGTTAACAATAAACTAATATTTAAAGGTGATAAAAAGTTAGCCCACGGAGTATATTTCATTTTCATCCCCCCACGATCTAGTTTAGATTTTTTGATTTGTGACGACCAAGATTTTACAATAAAAACAAACGCACAAAACATACTTGGCAGCCTTGAAATTAGTGGAGAGAAACAATATACTGATTTTATTAATATTCAACGAGAAGTGGCTAATATTAACAAATTAAGATCGAACCTTA
>CAYJBL010000041.1:4864-5174 GCA_964368115.1 uncultured Bacteroidales bacterium | reverse complement strand
TGCACTGAAACAGCACCATAAAAATCTAATCCAGTATCTACAGCTACAAACTCCAAATTCATTTTTAAATAAAATTCTTACTATACTTTCACCGTTCGAGGTTCCAGATAGCATTGCAAATTTGCAATTCAAAAATCCAAAAGCCCACTACGAGTATTATTTAAGAAATTATTTAAATAGAATCGATTTCACAGACGAAAGTCTATTAAACACTCCAAGTTTTATTTTCCATAAACTGCTGGAAGATTACTGTTTTTATTTTTTTGATACCCGCTCTAATACGATTGATAGAGTTTTGCCCGATGTGGAT
>CAYJBL010000041.1:3423-4854 GCA_964368115.1 uncultured Bacteroidales bacterium | reverse complement strand
AAAATAATATAGAATATCGAAAATACGTATTAAATTATTTAATCGCTAGATACGAAAACCCCAAAGATCTAAAGCTAGAGCACATTCTAGTACACGTATATCGTAACTATTACCTTGCAGAAAGACCAGAATGGGTAAGCAACCAAGCGTATGATATTATGAGTTACAAGATCAGACATATTCAAGACAACCTTATCGGAAATACTGCAAAAGACCTTGAACTTACAGATGCAAACAATAACAAACAAAATATTTATAGTATCAATACAGACTTTAAGATTCTTGTTTTTTGGGAATTAGACTGTAATTTATGTACAAATGCTATTAATGAGTTAAAAGCCACGTATGAATCTCTAATAGAGAAAAACGCTGAAGTTATTGCCATTAACATCTTAAATACTGATTACGAAAAGTGGATAGAGTATACACAAAAAAACGAGCTAAATTGGATAAATCTATACGCCCCTGACATGAGTAGTAACTTTGAACTGCTATATGGTACAATAAAAACTCCACGAATATATGTACTTGATAACACAAACAAAATACTCACAAAAGATATCAAGCCATCAAGTATTCTTAAATTTATTGAGACGCAAAAAAAAGAGACTACCAATATAAAAAACTTGATTCAATTTAGCAATTAACAATTTTTACATTAACAACAAATATGAATACAATCGATAATTGGAGAAATTTTCTTATAAATAAATGTAAGAATGAATTTAATTCTCATCAATGGATAAATTGGTTAAATCCATATGCAGCTATTGATTATCAAAACATTACAAACACATATATTTCTCAACTAGACGAATCTAATTTATTTAAAGAAACTAAACCTTTTTACAATAACATTTCCGACGGCTGTAAAATATGTGGCTCTGGAAAATGGAGCTGTTTATTCATTACAAACAAGTGTAATGCTGCTTGTTTTTATTGCCCTGCTCCGCAAAAAGAAGATGAAATTCCATCTACACAAGGAATAGATTTTAATAACCCTATTGACTATGCAAATTATGTAAAAGCTATAGATTTTAAAGGTGTAAGTCTCAGCGGTGGCGAACCTTTACTATATTTTGACAGAAGCCTAGAATATCTAAAACAAATACGCAGCATTTGCGACCATAAAATTTATACTTGGCTTTATACTAATGGAATATTAATTGACAAAGTAGATATTAATAAACTTGCCGAAATTGGTTTAAATGAAATGCGTTTCGATATTGGGGCTACAGGTTTTAATACTAATGCGATAAAATATGCTAAAGGAAAAATCCCAAACCTCACAGTCGAAATTCCTGCCGTACCAGAAGAAAAAGATCGAATTATCAATCTACTACCAGAGCTAATTAAAAATGGCGTTACAAATTTAAATTTACACCAACTTAGATTAACTCAGCACAATGCAAAAAAACTCGAAAACAAAGG
>CAYJBL010000041.1:468-3413 GCA_964368115.1 uncultured Bacteroidales bacterium | reverse complement strand
CTTTAGAGATTATCAATTATGCAAAAAATAATAGCCTTGAAATAGGAATTAATTATTGCTCTTTTTTCTTTAAAAATAGATTCCAGAAAGCTGGTTTTCGTAAGCAAGTTGCAAAGTATATCCATCCCGATCAGATAAAAAATATTACCGAGAACGGCTACATAAGAAATATTAGCGACAACTCTATCTCCTATAAAACGATCAAACTACTTGACGAAAATTCTGCTCTACCTACAAATAATTCTATTCAAATTGGTAATAAAAGCTATAAAGTATTAGAAGAAGTTATTTTTCAAGAAAACAATCTTTCTACTGAACAAATCACTCAAATTCACAACCTAATAAATATAGAACCTTGTACTATTCCCGATAATCCGCTACTTTTTAAAATTTGGCAATATGAATATATTGAACGTGGAATAAGAGAATATTAGAATCCTATATTCTTCTTTTAAAAATCCTGACCTCATCAATAAAGTTCGACGCTTTTAGCTCGTCGCCTTTAGATGATAAAGACACTGCTATATATATTATCAGAGCTCCACACATTCCTATCATAGCTTGTTCGGCTGAGGCTATTTCCCAAAATATTGGCAAGTCTGCTCCTAATGCTACGATAAAATTATACGAAGAAAATATTAAGCCATAAATCATTGTGCAAAAAGCAGCTGTTGCAGTACCTCTCTTCCAAAAGAATCCAAATATTAGTGGAATAAATGCACCAGTAGCAATAAAATCTGCACCTATCCACGATATTGTTAATACAGATTTAATATTTAGGCCTATAAATAAAGCCAAAGCTCCTAACAACACTGTTGCTGCTCTACCTACAAATACATACGACGACGCTGGTTTATTTGGAGAAATATATTTTTTATATAAATCTATTGTCAATGATAATGCTCCAGTATTAAACATAGAGTCCATAGTTGACATTATGGCCGAACACAAACCAATAAATAATATACCACTTAGCACGGGATTGCTAATTTGTAAAATTTGGTCGGCTACTATTCCATTTTCTGGAAGCACATCATAAATCACCGAGCTAAACATCCCTGTTAAAGACACCATCAAATACAATGGAATAAATACAAAAAAACTTATTGCCATCATTTTTTTTGCACTTTTGGGTGTTTTCGCTGCCGATATTCTCTGCCACACATTTGCTTGAATTATCCATGACGTACCAAATGTTATTACATAAGCTAAATTATTTTCTATTCCACTAAAAAACGATATATAGTCTGGTTTATTTTGAGCTATTACATGTGACTGCAGACTTTCAAATCCACCTGATCCTGAATAAGCAATTACAAACAAAATTATACTTGAAGCCAAAAAGAAAACAAATTGTAATAAATCTGTTAGAACTACTCCACGAAATCCTCCAAACATTGAATATAGCAATACCAAAGATGTACCTAAAATTGCCCCTAGTTCATAACTTACGCCCAAAAAAGAGCTAAAAAAATTACCAATTACAATTACTTGTATTGCAGCTCCAATAACCATAAAAATGATTATAAAAATTGACAACATCATAGCCGAACGTGCATCATAACGCCTTTCCATAAGTTGTGGTTGGCTAATTGTCGCTATTCGGCGAATTCCTGCTGCAAATAAATACATTAATGCTGTTGCCAATAATACAGGAATACCATAAATCCAAAATGAGCTTATACCCTCTTTAAAGGCAACATCGACTAAATCTATTGCAGAACCACCGCCCCACCAGCTTGCAATAAATGTAATAGCTAAAAGCCATGCTGGAAGAGATCTTGATGCTAAGAAATAATCTTCACTATTTTTGTTTTGTCTATTCTTAAAGCCTATTAGCGATACAACAGCGGTATAGATAATCAATAATACTACTAAAAAAAGTCTACTTTCGGATTCAAACATAAATGCAAAGATATAAAAAGCTATTGTTGTTGCTAGATAAAATATTTGTTTTGTCTTCATGCTAGATGGCACGTGTGAGAACCATCATCGCGAACGAAGTGTTTTACGTCATTGCGAGAAGCAACGCGACGAAGCAATCTCTCAATCCCGCCGTTGGTGCAGATATTCATACGTGCTTACTAAATGCGAAGCAATCTATATTCCAACCTTAAAAAAACATTCGTCTCGTCTTCATGCCAGACAGGCACATACTTTTTTAGAACGAAAAAAGTATGCAAAAACGTTTGCCGCTGAACCGTCTTTGGCTAAAATTTACTTCGTTCCGCTGACGAAAAAAAACTCGCTACGCTCAAACAGCTTTTTCGCTTAAGCGCTGCCCTTAGCAAATTTATTAACGCCAATACGCTGATGCGGCTAGAGCGGTGAATGCTTCGCATTCGGGTTTATTATTTTGTATTGTGCATGCTTTGGAGATTGCCACGTCGCTTCGCTCCTCGCAATGACGGCACGTGTAAAAATCCTAATCTCACAAATTAAATTTATATTATTGATTTAAAATGCAATACAAATTATTTGTAAATTATATTATAAAATATTTGGTTGTTATAAAAAAACACACTACTTTTGCACTCAGATTTTAGGATTGGTAGTTCAGTTGGTTAGAATGCCGGCCTGTCACGCCGGAGGTCGCGGGTTCGAGTCCCGTCCAGTCCGCAAGAATCAGAAGCGACTTTTAGTCGCTTTTTTTGTGCACATCCCTTTTATTTTTTCAACCAATTTCTCGAGCTTTTTGGAACAAAACCAAAAAAGCCCCATATATAAATATGGAGCTCATTTTCACATTATTATTCTTTAAAATATTAGAATCTTTTCTCTTTAATTCTAGCTTTTTTACCTGTAAGCCCACGAAGATAGAATATTCTTGCGCGACGAACTTTACCCATTTTGTTAAGTTCTACTGCTTCTAAAAATGGCGAAGCAAATGGGAAAATTCTTTCTACACCAAATGATCCAGACATTTTTCTAACTGTAAAAGTTGC
>CAYJBL010000041.1:0-458 GCA_964368115.1 uncultured Bacteroidales bacterium | reverse complement strand
CAGTGTGCCCTTCTCCTTTTATTTGAAGCACAACACCTCTAAATTGCTGTATCCTTTCTTTATTACCTTCTTTTATCTTATAGCTAACAGTAACAGTATCACCCGCTTTAAACTTTGGGAAACTTTTTTCTAATGCTAGGCTCTCGTTTACTACGTTCATTAAATTCATCACAAAAAATCTTAATTTGTTCTCTAAAAATTTCGGACTGCAATATTAGTTATTTTTTCTAATATAAATACATTTTTATGCAATTATTTTATTTTTTTTTATTCTCCGCACTTTTTCTCCGCAACTAATAAAAATATTTCCTAAATATACAGATCTAAATCACTGAAATTACGCTATATATCATGAGCACTATTTTACTCCGCTATTTCTCGCTTGTTGTCCAAATTTCCCAAGCTTTTTCTGCTTGTTGTTGAAACATTAATTCTCCATTTATTGTTTTTGCTCCCTG
>CAYJBL010000040.1:10841-12119 GCA_964368115.1 uncultured Bacteroidales bacterium | reverse complement strand
ATGTGAATAACTAAGTTTGAGATTTAGAAGTTTTTAGTATAGCTTTGCGAGCTAGAAAAATAATTTATGAATCGAACATGAAAGATAATATGCATATTAAAAAGAGATTAAATTTATTAATCTCAATGGTAGATCAAACATCAAACGAACTAAGCTTACTAGAAAAAGATATTCTGCTTCAAGAAATTAGAAATATCTATTTGGAAATTTCTGATTTTCAAATAAATGTAACTCCTGTAGTTAATCAAACAATAAGTGAGGAAAAACCAAAAGTAGTAGAACAAATTCAAGAAGTTGCACCAAAGCAAGAAGAAAAAATAGGATTAGTTGAAAAAGAAGTTGTAGAAGAAAACAAACCAGAACTGACAAAAGAACTTATAGAAGAAATTGTTTCGGAGGAAGTAGTAGAAAATAAAGAAATAAAGCAAAATATAGCAGAAGAACCAAAACAAGCAGTTGGAGGAAAAACATTAGGCGAAACATTAGGGCAAGATAGAACTTCGTTGAATGAAATGTTAGGCGATAAAAGTCAAGCTTCCGATATTTCTACATTGATTTCTCAAAAACCAATTGATGATATAAAATCAGCGATTGGAATAGGAGATAAATTTATGTTTATCAGAGAATTATTTGCTAGCGATACAGATTTGTTTGATAAAACTATTTTGGATTTAAATCAATTGCACAGTTTCGATGATGCAAAAATGTACTTGGCACAAAGTTTCTCTTGGTCGCAGAACGAAACTATAGACACAAACACTGTAGATATGTTTACAAATATTGTTAAACGTAGATATTTGTAGTTATGCAAAAATTATACATAATCATTGTTTTTATATTTTGCAGTTATTTTGCGTATTCTCAGAATGTAGAAAAAACTAAAGAACGTATAAAGATACTTGCATCTGAAGAGATGGGAGGGCGAGGTTATGTCGATAAGGGGATAGATAAGGCAGCCGATTATATTGCTTCGGAATTGAAAACTATAGGAGCTTTATCTTCGTATTTTCAAAATGTAAATTTTAGCGTAAATACTTTTCCAGCTAACTTAGAAGTAAGTATTGATGGTAAAGTATTGAAAGCAGGTGTAGATTATGTTATTGGTCCATCAACACCAAGTTTCAAAGGAGAACATGAGATTTATAAACCAGATTCAATATTGTTGAATGATTTATATAGATTTGAAAAGTATATTAAATCTAATGATTTCTCAAATAAGGTACTTGTAATTGATTACGCTCAAACACAAACAAGGGAAATAAAAGCATTGTATATAGA
>CAYJBL010000040.1:7609-10831 GCA_964368115.1 uncultured Bacteroidales bacterium | reverse complement strand
GATAAAATGCTTAATAATAAGCATTTTAAAGCAGTTGTAGAATTGATTGATAATGGTTTAATTTGGTCTGGTTCGACAAAACAACAAGATTATCCAGTAATTAAAATTGATAGAAATTCGTATCCTAGCGATGCGAAAAAAATAAGCTTAGATGTAAAAGCAAAATACATTAAAAAATATAAATCGGAAAATGTTGTTGCACATATTAAAGGAGAAACAGATGATTATATAATTTTTACTGCCCATTACGACCATTTAGGATTTATGGGCGAAAATGTATTTTTTCCAGGTGCTCAAGATAATGCTAGTGGGGTAGCATTTTTATTAGATCTAGCTGAGTATTACATAAATAACAAACCAAAATATTCAGTTGCATTTTTATTTTTTACTGGCGAGGAGTTAGGTTTGTTGGGTTCAGATTTTTATGTCGAACAACCGCTAATTCCATTGTCGAAAACCAAAATGGTAATAAATTTAGACTTAGTTGGAACTGGAGATAGAGGAATGTCTGTTGTAAATGGAGCAGCAAAAGGTTATGAAGAGATTTGGGATTTAATAGAAAATATTAATGAAGAAAAATCTTATTTTGACGTAATAAAAGCAAGAGGAGAGTCGGCAAGTAGCGATCACCACTATTTTCACGAAGCAGAAGTGCCTGCAATATTTATTTATACAATGGGAGGTAAAACTTTCTATCATAATCCAAAAGATGTTTTAGAAACATTGACATTTGGTAGATACAATCAGTTGTTTAAATTATTAACTAACTTAGTAGATAGATATGAGTAAGTTATTTTTAGTTCCTACGCCAATTGGCAATTTAGAAGATATTACACTTAGAGCTATAAAAGTGTTAAAACAAGTAGATTATGTTCTTGCCGAAGATACGCGCACATCTGGAATATTGATGAAGCACTTTGATATACAAGCAAAAATGTTTGCTCACCATCAGCACAACGAGCACAAATCGGTAGAGCATATTGCAAGCCGTATAGCAGCAGGCGAAAGTTTTGCATTGATTTCTGATGCTGGAACACCTGCAATTTCTGACCCAGGTTATTTGCTTGTGAAAACTTGCGTAGACATGGGAATAGCCGTAGAGTGCTTGCCTGGAGCAACAGCCTTTGTTCCTGCTTTGGCGGTTTCAGGATTGCCTTCGGATAGGTTTTGCTTCGAAGGATTTTTACCTCAAAAAAAAGGTAGAACCAAAAGATTAGAAAGCATAAAAGACGAAACTCGCACTATGATTTTTTACGAATCACCATTTAGATTATTAAAAACACTAGAGCAGTTTTGCGAAATTTTTGGTGGAGATAGAAAAGCATCTGTATCGCGAGAAATTTCGAAAATCTACGAAGAATGTACACGTGGAACGCTGCAAGAATTAGTTGACCATTACAAAGCTAAAGGTGTTAAAGGAGAAATTGTAATTGTTGTAGCAGGAGTAAATTAATTTTGTTTCTGTCGTTCTGTGCTTGACTCAAAATCTAATTTTATAATTTTTTACTCATTATTCAAGCGTTTATCAAGTTCTTCTATTGCTATTTCTATTTCTCGCACCTTTCCGATACGCAGTGTGTCGGCAATAACTAACAATTCATAAAGAGAAGGATTGTTGTTCACGATTTTCGGAACTGTTTTGTATAGCGGCTTTAACCCATATCCTCTGCGTGTTCCAAGATAATACGACCAAACATAATTATCATCACCCTCTGTAATTTTCTCTTTTATTGGAGATGCAGAATGAGCAGTGGCGATACCACGCACTTTTGTCCCCACTTCCGCAGGGAAAGTATATTTTAGTCCACCAATTAAAAACTCTCTTAATGCAAGTCTATTAACTCTATTTTTCTCTGAGTTGATAAAACCTGCTACAACAAGGCGACCTATAGCATTAGAAACTTCGGCAGGGCTTATCATTAAAGCTTTTGCTATCTCTATTTGCACCCAAGCATTAGGTTGGATAACAAGATAAAGCATTATTAAAATATCTTGCGATTTAATTGCAGCCATAACTGAATGTAATTTATGATTTATGAATTGCAAATATAATAATTTTATTCTCTATAAACCAAATGTTTAAAATAGAAAATATATTTTTTTTTCTGCATGGTATTTTTTGTCAAGACAAAACTTAATAACTTGTGTTATGCACATTTTACTAAAATCATTAAGAATTATTTGACTTATTGATGCTTATCAAAAAAAACATTTACTTTGTAAAAAATAGCTTATGAAACGAACATGAAAAATACTCGTTGTATATTTCACACAATACAATGATATTTTTCATTGAGAGTTCCATACGACCTATGAAATAATAATAAAAAATAAAGTATGAAACCAAAACTAATTCTAACAATCTTCATCTTTGCGATTATTCCATCTTTAGCTAATGCACAAAAATCGTCGTACATAAAGAATAGGCTTACTTTTGATGGTTTGTATACGCAAATGCAATATTGGGGATATGCAGAAAATCGTAATGGTCTTTCTTTTTCGGCTAATTATGGTACTGCAAAATGTCTTGAAACAGGGATAAAATATATTTATGAATTTGAAGAAAATCATTTTGTAGGAATCCAAAATAGGTTTCATATACTTCCTTTTTTTGTAAAAACAAATAATAAATTTTTTAGACTCGATGCTTATGTTTTCAACAATACAGGTGTGGAATTAGGAAGAGTACGTGATATACATTGGCAGACCGACCCTAATGATGTAATTGATAGGATATACAAAGAAGGTGTTTTAAAAAGTTTATATCTCAATTTTGGTGTAGGAGCAGCTTTTAATATTTTCAAAAGATTAGCAGTTAGGTTCGAATACAAATGTGATTTTCGATTGAAAAAAAGTAGTCCTGCGAGTATGTATTATATGAATAAGTATTCTATGCCAGTAAAGAAATATTATTTTGGTTATGCTCAAAATGGTTTTAACGTAGGTTTAAGTCTAAAATTTTAAAATTATGAAGAAAGTATTATTAATTTGTATTTCGATATTGCTGATAGGCTCTTCTTGTCGTAAAATGCTGCAAAATGAGTTTGGTGATTTTCATAATAAAATAACGGTAAATTCGATTTTGGTTTGTGGTGAGCCTGCCAAATTACAGTTATCGATAACCGACAAATTAAACGAGTACGCATTAAAAAACATAGATAATGCAAGCATCGAAATGTATAATCAAGACTCTGTATTGCTTAGTTTTAATTATACTGAAAA
>CAYJBL010000040.1:0-7599 GCA_964368115.1 uncultured Bacteroidales bacterium | reverse complement strand
TTCTATGTGAACGAGAAGGCTTGGGCTTACGATGTACAATCTATGCCTCTAGTATTTTTTACTTTTCCTTTCGATTAATCTAAAACACAATATTTCGATTGATACATTTTAATTTATGACAAAAGAAAAGATACTATAACACTTAGTGAAGACTATCCAATATTAAATTTTGATAATATTGGCGAAAATGGAGATAATATTTCGAAAAGCGTAAAAATTAAAAGGTATACATACTCTTCTTTACCTCAAAAATTTAAATATCAGTTAATTATAAAATCGGTAGATGGTAACTACCATAAATATGTAAAAAGTTTAAATGATTACAATTTAAGCCGTCATCCCGACTTTTCGAGCTCTGGAATAGTTCCATCAAATTTATTTACAAATATTGACAATGGATATGGTGTTTTTTGCGGTTATTCTCAAGTGATTAGTGAAATAAAAGATCCAATTTAGCAAGTTATGAAGAAATGTATTTTTATTATATTCGCCATTATTTCAAGTTTGGTTGTAAGGGCGCAAATTACAGTTTCGGGTTTTGTTTACGATTCTCAAACCAAAGAATCAATTATTGGTGCAAATATTATCGATTCGATTGGCTCAAATGGAACAACAACAAATTCACAGGCATACTATGTTATTAAAACCAATTCCCCAAATCTAAAAGTCTCATTTGTAGGCTATCAATCGCAAGAAATTTTATTAAATACAACAAAAGATACAATTGTAAATGTTTATTTACAACAATTGTCGTATCAATTGGGAGAGGTTACAATTCAAGCTAAAGCCAACCAGACAATAAATATTTCAAATTTAGAAATAAAAGAAATATTGCAGTTGCCAAGTTTGGGTTCTCAGACCGATATTGTAAAATCGGCTCAGATTCTGCCAGGTATTCAGGCACAAAGCGAAGCTTCAAGTTTATTGATAGTTAGAGGTGGCGACCCAGGGCAAAATATGTTTCTTTTAGATAATACGCCATTAGCCTATGTAAACCATTTAGGGGGATTTATGTCGGTTTTTAATCCAGATATTATCAATGATATTACAATTTACAAAGGCGGATTTCCTGCAAAATATGGCGGTAAACTTTCGTCGATTATAGATATTACACAGCGTTCGGGCAATTCGGATGAATTTAAAGGTAGTTTTGGTATTGGGGCAACAGATGCAAATGTAAGTTTGGAGGGGAAATTCTCGGATAAGTGGACTTATATTTTAGCTGCTCGAAAAACTCTTTTTGATGTTTTATTATTAGCTCTTACTGGAATATCGGATGGCAATGAATATTTTATGACTTATGGGTTTCATGATATAAATTTTAAAACTGTTTGGAAACCTAACGATCGTAATACTTTTACTTTTAATCTTTTTCAAGGTGATGATTACATGAATGTTTGGAATAAAAAAGAACCAAACGATCAAACAAATGCAAAAATTAGAGCGACAAATATTTGGGGTAATTTAATGGGTGCTGCATCGTGGAATACGATTGTAAATCCTAAGATATTTGGAAAAACAACACTTTCGTATTCGGGATATAGAGTTAGTGATATACAGTCGTTTAAAAATAATGAAGATTTAGGGTTTAAAAATATATTTAAATCAAAAGTACAAGAAACAGCTTTTAATTCGATTTGGTCGTTTAGTGCTCTAAAAAAATGGATGTTGGTTGGAGGAGCACACATTAACTATTTTAACTACACACCTTACAATAACAAATCTACAGGCGAAGACACTTACCATAAAGTATTAACCGAAGATATTACTAGTGCAGCATTTTCGTTGTCGAGTAAATTAAATTTATTCAATTTTTTTGATTCGGAAATAGGAGTAAGGGCAGGTAACTATCTATTAAGCGATGCATCAGAAATTTTTATCGAACCTAGAATCGATTTAAGTTTTAATTTCAATAAATTAGGTTCGTTAAATCTGAATTATATGCACGTAAGTCAGCCATCACATTTGTTGATTTCGAGCGGAAATATTCATATAAACGAAATATGGATTCCATCGAGTAAAGATGTTCCTGTCTCAAAATCGGTACAAACCTCGGTGGCATATTCTAAGTCTTTCCGCAAAAATATGTTCAATGTAGGAATTGGTGTTTATAGTAAGCAATTATCCAATTTGGTAGCATCGCAAAAAAATGTTTATAATTTAGATGAATTAGAAAATTGGAAAGAATCGATAGAAATAAACGGAACTGGCGTTGCAAAAGGTTTAGAATTTTCTCTTAGAAAAAATTACGGACTTTGGACAGGAATGTTGTCGTATCATCTTAGTAAATCTACACGCCAATTTGCTAACATAAATAACGGTAACGAATACTTGTACGAATACAATCGCCCACACGATTTTACAATATTTATCAACCGAAAAATTACCGAAAAAATAAGCCTTAGCATATCGTGGAATTACCAAACAGGTTTGCCTTATACGCCAGCCATTGGACGACAAATGATTTTAGATCCATACTCATCTCCGTATGAACAAGAGTATTACGAAGCCTTTGTTTATGGCGAAAGAAATTCGGAAACAATGAGAGATTATCATCGGTTAGATATTGGAATGAAATACGAATCGGTATCGAAAAAACGAAATTTGCGCACAGAATGGACATTCTCTATTTACAATGTTTATAATCGTCAAAATCCAAGTTACTACTATTATAATAACGACGCAACTGGACAGATTCACCGCCCACAAAATGGCTTTGTCAAATTAGATTTGTATCAAATAAGTTTATTCCCATTTTTACCATCTTTTTCGTACAAAGTGTATTTTGGAAAATCAGATATTCAAAGACTAAAGAAGGAGAGAGGGAAATTTTCGATAAAAGACTGGATGAATTTTGAATAAAAAGGGGTGAGATAGAATTTGTAGAGACGTTGCACGCAACGTTTCTTTTTTGTTTATAGTCAGACTTAAAAGTCTGTAATTTATTGATTTATAGGCGCGGCAATATTTCTTATATTTTAGATTGCTTCACTCTGTTCGCAATGACAACCCTACGGGTTGTTGGTATGAGATGATAAATGAAAAATGAGTTTTAAATCCCACCGTTTGCTAATAAAATCTTAGCATTCTCAATTGCTTGTTGCGACATCTCTTCGCCACTAATCATCGCAGCAATTTCCAAAATACGTTCATCGTGAGACAATAGTTTTATATTAGTTTCGGATTTTGTCTCGGAGAGTATTTTGTAAACCTTAAAATGGTTTTCGCCTTTTACAGCAACTTGTGGCAAGTGGGTTATGCTGATTACCTGAAAATCGTTAGCGATTTTTTTCATAATATTTCCCATCTTAGCGGCAATTTCTCCAGAAACTCCTGTATCAATTTCGTCAAAAATTATGGTAGGTGTTTTTGTAACTTTTGCGAGAATAGTTTTGAGAGCAAGCATGGTTCTCGAAAATTCTCCACCCGATGCAACTTTCTCTAAACTCTGTACTTCCATCGATTTGTTTGCCGAAAATAAAAAATCGATATTGTCAATGCCAGTTTCGCTTAGAGTTTCCGATATATTATTCTGAATCTTAAAGTTTGCTTGTGGCATACCCAACTCTTGTAGCATACTCACAATTAATGATTCAAAATATTCGAATTTAGAAATTCTTTTTTTTGAAAGTAAATCTGCTTGTTTTTTGCAGTCTATCAGCGTATTATCGGCTATTGTTTTTAGTTCGATAATTTTGTTTTCAAGTTCTTCGGTGCTATCAATTTTAGATTTAAATTGATTGTATATTTCTAATAATTCGGTAATATTCTCACAATTGTGCTTTGTAAGAATATTGTTAATTGCATCTATTCTCGAATTTATGTTATCTAGCAATTGAGGGTTATGTTCGATATTTTCTATATCATCGCCAAAGATTTCGCTAATATCTCTTATTTCTATCAAAATAGATTCTATTCGTTCAATAGTTTGCTGTGCAGGTTTATATGAGCTCGTAATTCTTCCGAGAGATTGTTTTATGTCCATCAACATCGAATCTATTGATAAATCGTTTTCGTTAAGAATATTTATAGATTTACCTAGTGCCGATTTTATTTCTTCGGTATTTTCTAGTAGTTTCGATTTTTCTTCAAGCTCTTCAAGTTCGCTATTTGTTTTAATATTTAAATCTTCTATTTGCTTGGCTTGGAATTGGTAGTAATCAAAGTCAGATTTAATTTTATTTAGTTCTTTTTCTGCTTGAACTAGTTTATTGCTAGCATTTTTATATTTATTAAAATATTCACAATATTTAACCAAAATAGGCTCAGTTTCAGCAATTAGATCAATAATATTAAGTCTATATTCTGGCAGTAGAAGATTTAAATTTTTATGTTGGGAGTGAAGGTCGATTAAATATTTTGAAATATCTTTTAGTGTATTTAAGTTAACAGGCGAATCGTTAATATAAGCTCTTGATTTTCCATTAGGTAATATTTCACGTCTTATAATAGTTTCGTTTTCAAAGTCTATTTCGTTTTCTTCAAATATTGGTTTTAGGTCTAATTTTGAAATGTCAAAACAAGCTTCAAGTATACATTTTTTAGTTTTATCGGAAAGAACATCTATTTCGGCTCTTTTTCCAAGTAGGAGAGATATTGCTCCTATGATAATAGATTTTCCTGCACCTGTTTCGCCAGTAATAACAGAAAATCCAGATTTAAAATCTAGATCTATTTGGTCTATAAGTAGATAATTTTTTATAGAAAGATTAAGTAGCATAGTTTTATTGAGCCGAAGGGTCTTGCATTATTTTCTCGTACTTAGATGTATTTGCAGGATCTATTTCTTTCATTATATTGTAAACTCTGGCTTTCTCGTCAGGAAAAGCTTCTGAAAATATATTTATTACTTCGTCGCCTTTTGTTGCAGTATAAATGCTCATAAGAAACGAACCTGGTTTGCGTTTGTGTAGATTTTTTAATTCTTCAAGTGCTTGTTCTATTGCTGTTTTTGCATTTGCAGGTTTATCTGCCATTTGATCTAAACCTTGCCTATGGTATGTATATGTGAAATCTCGCATTGACGAATATTGGTCGTTAAATAGATTTTCTACTAACCAATATCTGTTTTTTGTACTTTCATAGGCTTTCCAACCTGTTTCTTGTGCATTTTGTGCATTCTGAACAATTCTTTCTGCTTTCTGAAAATATGGTGTCCCAGCATAGCTACCAAAGCTATCGTAATCCATTCCGAGTACTATATATACATAGAATGCAATTGTTGAAGCAAGATTTGTAGTAAATGTATTTTCGCTAAATTCAATCGTCTCGTATTCGATATATTTAAAATGGAAATTATTATCAACATGATTAAATATAGGCGACATATAAGATGTTCCGTATATAGGACGTGATGATGTGATTTGTAGCTTCCCTTTAAATTCATCCGACGAAATTTGCTCGTCGATAGTAATAGAAAAATTACATTCTATACGTTCGTCGCGCTCGTAAACATGGTTTGTCCAGTTAGTATTATTGATAAATTCTGTAAGCTCTTGTCTGAATGTTTGAAAAAGTTTATCAAATGTTGTTCCTTGCAGTTTCGAGTGGTTAACCATTAATCTACAATCAAGTTCTTGGGCATTTAAGCAAACTGATGTAAGTATGATATAAAACAATAGGATATATTTTCTCATAATATTTGGTGTTAATATTGGTAATTAGGTTTTGATATAAGTTTCTAATTTTTCAATAATATCATTTGCAACCATATATTTACTTTTAAGTTCAAACACTGTATTCTCACCTTTATTGTCGATAATGGTGATTTTATTTGTATCGGTATTAAATCCTGCTCCTTTATCGTTCATCGAATTTAGTACAATAAAATCTAAATTCTTTTTATTTAGTTTCTTTGTTGCATTTTCGATTTCATTTTCATTTTCGAGAGCAAAACCAACTAATATTTGAGATTCCTTTTTTTCTTTTCCAATACTAGCTGCAATATCATTTGTCGGAGCGAGGGTAATATTTAAGTCCTCTCCAGTGCGCTTGATTTTCGCTTCGGATGTGTGTATAGGGCAATAGTCGGCAACTGCAGCAGCTAAAATTGCAATATCTGAGTTGGTAAATTCTTTGGTTGTGGCATCATACATTTCTTGAGCCGAAACAACGTTAATGATTTTTATATTTTGATTATTACATTTAATACTCACAGGCCCTGAGACAATTGTTACTTCGGCACCTCTGTTTGCACATTCTTCTGCAATTGCATAGCCCATTTTACCAGAAGAATGATTGCCAATAAATCTTACTGCATCAATTTTTTCGTGGGTCGGACCAGCTGTGATAAGAACTCTTTTATTTGTTAAGGACTTTTTTTTTTGAAAAAAAGTTTCGAGTTCTTTTACTATGTTTTCTGGTTCGGCAAGTCTTCCTTTTCCAATAAGACCGCTTGCTAATTCACCTGCTTCGGGTTCGATAAAAATATTTCCGAAAGTTTTCAGAGTTTCAATATTCTTAATATTTGCAGGGTGTTTATACATGTCGAGATCCATTGCTGGGGCAATAAATACTGGGCATTTTGCAGATAAGTAAGTTGTAATTAATAAATTATCTGCAATTCCATTTGCCATTTTGCCAATTGTATTTGCTGTTGCAGGAGCAATAATCAGTGCATCTGCCCATAAGCCTAAATCAACATGCGAATTCCAATCTCCATTCTCAGGATTATAAAAATCTACTAGGATTGGATTTTTGGATAATGTCGCCATTGTTAATGGGGTAATAAACTCTTTAGCTAAAGGAGTCATTATTACCTTAACTTCAGCACCTTTTTTTACAAGTAGCCTAACAAGAGAAGCAGCCTTGTAAGCTGCTATACTTCCTGTAATGCCTAGAATAAATTTTTTATGCTGAAGAACAGATGACATACTATTATATGTTTGTGTCTGGAGTTATTGGCTCTTCTTTTTTGTAATAAACTTTATCTGACATAAATTCTTCTAAAGCAATTAGAGTAGGCTTAGGTAGTTTTTCGTAGTAACGAGAAACCTCAATTTGTTCTCTATTTTCGTGAATCTCTTCTAAATTGTCACTATATGTAGCAAACTCTTCAAGCTTTTCGTATAACTCTTTTCTGATTTCGCTATTTACTTGGTCTGCCATTTTTGCACATATTACAACAGATTCGTAGATATTTCCTGTTGGTTCTGCAATTTTTACCAAATCTCTTGTGATTGTTGTTGTTGGTGCGTCTGTCTTTTTATAAGCCATAATTATTTTCCAATAAAATTTAATGAATTACTATAATATTTTTCAGCTTCTTTAATTTTTGTTGATTTTGGATATGCATCAATAAAGTTTAAATAGGCTTCTAATGTTTTTTTATATCTTTCTCCTTGTTTTGATTGAATGCTGTTTTCTGCTAGTAAATACGATGATTTAACTACAGTAAACATAACTTCTTCTCTGTATTTTGTATCAGGATAATCTTTTAACAATAACTCAAGTGCAGTTATTGATGCTTTATAGTCGCTAATTCGGAAGAAAAGCATAGCATTGTTATATGCTTTTAATTCAAGTTTTTCTTGTAACTCATCAATTAACTTATTTGCTTCTTCAAGTTTTTTTGATGTTGGATATTTATTTATGAACAAC
>CAYJBL010000039.1:9637-12210 GCA_964368115.1 uncultured Bacteroidales bacterium | reverse complement strand
GATGCAACAGCTAAGACAGTAAATATTGAAGTTGTAAACGGAACAGATGTTACAGCATTAATGGCAGAGTTTACATTATCAGCAGGCGCGACAGCAAAAGTTGGAAATCTAGAGCAGGCATCAGGTCAAACAGCAAACGACTTTACAAATCCAGTAATTTATGTAGTAACGGCAGAAGATGGCGTAACGACAGCAAACTGGGCAGTAGTCGTAACGGTAGAAGCAGATGTATTGAATACAGCAACAGACATCTTAACATACTCGTTTGGAGCATTAGATAATGCACCTGCAGAAGTTGATGCAGCAGCTAGAACAATAAATATTGAACTTGTAAACGGAACAGATGTTACAAATCTAATGGCAGAGTTTACTCTATCAACTGGCGCAACAGCAAAAATTGGAAACGTAGAGCAAGTGTCTGGTCAAACAGCAAATGACTTTACAAATCCAGTAATTTATGTAGTAACAGCAGAAGATGGCGTAACAACAGCAAACTGGGCAGTAGTTGTAACAGTTAGTACTGAGCAAAGTAACGCAGGATATATCTTAGATTTTAGTTTTGGTGATTTAGATGTTGCTCCAGCAGTAATAAATATTAATGCTAAAACTGTAGTACTAGAAGTAGTAGCAGGAACTGACTTGACAAATCTAGTTGCAGAGTTTGAATTAACAGACGGTGCAACAGCAGAAATTGCAGGAGTTGAACAAGAATCAGGCGTAACAGCTAACGATTTCTCTCGCGCAGTTATTTATACTGTAATTGCACAAGATGGAACTCCAACAGATTGGACAGTAACAGTAGATGTAGCTACAAGTATAGAACCTGTAGAGCTATCATCAATTTCGATTTATCCAAATCCAAATAATGGTAGATTTAACGTAAACTTTGAAAATGTAAATTCAGAATTAACTTACCAGTTATTCGATTCTAAATCGTCGTTAATCTTAGAGAAAACAGTAAATGTAGTTAGTGGCTACCAAGAGGAAATCAACCTTAACGTAGAACCTGGTGTTTACTATCTAAGAATAATAGGTGAAAACACTACTCACGTAGAAAGAGTAGTAATTAAATAGATTATGTATTCATAATTTATGTTTTTTATAATTTTATTAACAAGAGAAAGGAGGAGGGCAAACGCCTTCCTCTTTTTTTTAATACGTACATACAGTAATAATTCAAGAGGTTTTTATAAATTTGTAGGTAACAATACGGAATTTATTAATGAAAATATTTATTGTAAATGCTTTTACTAGTAACCCATTTTCTGGAAATCAAGCAGGGGTAGTTTTATTAGGAGTTGAGGAAGATTTTCCAGAAGCAAATCATATGCTATCGGTTGCAAAAGAATTAAAGCATTCTGAAACGTGTTTTGTGAAAAAAATAGGTGATAATTCTTTTAGATTTAGATATTTTTCACCAACCGATGAGGTCGGTTTTTGCGGTCATGCAACTATCGCAGGCATAAGCCTTTTGCGAGAAATAAATCTCGTTGAAATAGGGAAATGTACTGTAAAAACCAACGCAGAAATTTATAATATTGACGTAAGATTTGATTCTATCTTTATTACAATGCCAGCACCAAAACATTTATATATACTTTCTGAAGACGATAATAAAAATTTGTGTGCTAGTTTAGGAATTACAAAAAACGATATTGTCGAATCGCAGCCTCCTCAAATTATAGAAGCTGGCTTAAAAGATATTATTCTAATGGTTAAAAATGATGATGTTTTAGATAAAATATTATTAAATAGAGAGTTGTTGGTGGATTTGTCAATAAAATTAGATGTTGTAGGAGTGCATGTGTTTTCGCTGTGTTCTGATAATGGATTGCTTGCAAAATGTCGCAATTTTGCTCCAAGGTTTGGGATAGATGAGGAATGTGCAACTGGAACATCAAATGCAGGTTTAACATCTTTTTTAGATGCACACAACAAAATAATTCCAAATAAAATAAATAATATTTTGCAAGGAAATAAAATGGGGGCAGCATCTACTATTAGAACACTAATGTTGCCTGATAAAAATGTACAAATAGGAGGAGATGCTTATATCGCCTACGAATGTATACCGTTTTCTAAATCTATCTATGCTGGTCTAAAAGAATAACATTTCCGTCTGGATCGGTAATAATAAAATTGGCAGGACCTGTTTTTGTAGATTTATCTGTTTCAGAAATAAAAGAAATATTCTGCTCTTTTAATTTAGTCTCAATTTCTCTAATATCTGTAAATGGATTAACTTCAGTAGCATTATTGTCCCACCCTGGGTTAAAAGTCATCATGTTTCCTTCAAACATACCTTCAAATAAACCAATAACAGTGTCTCCATTCTTCATGATAAGCCACTTATGTGTAATATCACCACCAAAATCTGTAAAACCTAATTTCTCGTAAAATTCTTTTGATATATTAATATCTTTTACAGATAAGCTAATCGAAAATGCACCTAATTTCATCGTTTTTAATATTATTAATTTTTGCAAAGAAAATACATATATACAAATCTCTCATTTTTTTAGAATAAATATATGCTCATTAAAATAAAAACAATCTATTTGAGTTGTATAGTA
>CAYJBL010000039.1:0-9627 GCA_964368115.1 uncultured Bacteroidales bacterium | reverse complement strand
TAGTAGTAGTATGTTTTTATAGTTTACTGAATATTGAGAAGCTATGATTAATTCTCAATGAAATCAATAATAATAACTACTTTTGCAAAAAATATAAAAACAAAATATAAATAAATAATTTATGATTAAGCAAACTTTTACAGTAGTAGTAGCAATTTTATTGTTAACATGTGCAGCGCAATATGCAACAGCACAAGAGTATAGAAATGGTGTTATGGAAGCGATATACACTAGAGCAAGTGTGCGTACATACAGTGACCAAAAAGTAGAGAAAGGAATGTTAATAGAATTGGTTAAGGCAGGAATGGCTGCTCCAAGTGGTGCAAATAAACAAGTTTGGGAATTTATTATTGTAGAAGATAGAAACATATTAGATAAATTAGGCGATAAGAAAAAAATGTTTAAACAAGCGCAAGCTGCAATTGTTGTTTTAGGAAATAGCGATGCAGAAAATGGAGGTTCAATTTATTGGTATCAAGATTGCTCTGCTGCAACTCAAAATATTCTATTAGCTGCACATTCTTTTGGCTTGGGTGCTGTTTGGACTACTGTTCATCCTCATAAAACAGCTGAAGATGAAATGAAAAATCTTTTTGGACTTCCCGATAATTTTACTCCTTTATGCATTATTGCATTAGGTTATCCTAATGAAAAACCAACACCAAAAGATAAATGGAATAAAGAAAAAGTACATTTTAATAGATGGACAAAATAGTTTAAAATGAAACGAATATGAAAAATAGTTGGCAAATATTAACGATATTATTAGCAGTAGCACTAGTTGTTCTTTCTGTTAAAATAGCATTATCAGAAACTAAATCAAGTAGCGAGCCTGTTTCTGCACCAGCTGTGCAGGATGAAGATATAATAATTAATAATATCATGACAAGAGCGAGCGTGCGAACTTATACGGCACAAACTGTAGAAAACGAGAAAATTGATAAGCTCCTAAAAGCAGGTATGGCAGCACCAACTGCGGGAAATAAACAGCCATGGGAAATGATAGTTGTGACAGACAGAGCAATGTTGGATGCTATTCCTCCAATAATTAAAGGAGCACACATGGCAGAAAAATCACAATTGGCAATTGTTGTTCTAGGTACACCATCAAAGGCATTAATACCAGAATATTGGGTGCAAGACTGTTCTGCTGTGACCGAAAATATACTTCTTGCAGCGCATGGTATGGAGCTTGGCGCTGTTTGGTGTGGTGCATATCCAGAAAATGGAACAGGTAGAGTTGAAGCTATGAGTAAACTTTTTAATCTTCCTGAAGGAACTTATGCTTTGAGTGTTATTGTTATTGGATACCCAGATTCGGAAATAGTAGTAAAAGATAAGTGGGATCCTGCAAAAGTTTATTACAATAAATATCAATAAAGTGGAAAGATTAAAATATATCTTAAACTTACTTATTATTGTTTTGCTTATGGCTGGTATTGCGATACAGAAAGATAAAACAATATTAGGATATAAGCTCGACGAAATAGAGCAAGAACAAACAGAGCAAAAAGACGAAATATCTGTCGAAGAGTTTTTATCTGATGGAACGCGCGTAATAAACTCGGCATCGTTAGCTGAAGATATTATTGGCTATGCTGGAAGAACACCAATTAAACTTCATGTCAAATCAGATGTGATACAAAAAGTAGAAGTACTTCCAAATGCAGAAACTCCTGGCTTTTGGGCTATAGTTGTAAAAAGTGGCATTTTAGAAAAATGGCAAGGAATGTCTTTAAACGAAGCTTCTTCGGCTCAGATGGATGCAATATCGGGGGCTACTTTTAGTAAAGTTGCCTTAGTCGGAAATGTTCAGCGCGCTGCACAATATGCTGCAAGTGTAGAAGCAAAACCTACCAATACCTTTCCAGAACTAGGATTTAAGACAATTGCAGGATTATTAGTAATTCTTTTGGGGGTAATAATAACAATAGCAAAATTTCGCCAAAAATGGCTTATTACATTGCAGTTGGTGCTTAATGTTGCAGTTCTCGGCTTTTGGTGTGGAAGTTTTTTATCTCTTTCAAGTTTTGTTGCGTGGATATCAAACGGAGTGAACTTGTCCATGTCTTTAATTGTTTTTGCAATGTTTATTATTGCAATAGTAATGCCTTTGTTTAATCGTAAAGGGTCGTATTGTCATATACATTGTCCAATGGGATCGGCACAAGAGCTGCTTGCAAAATTACCATTAAAGAAAATGAAAATAAAACCCGCGATAGCTAGTTTCTTAAATAAACTAAGATATTACATTATCTTAGCTTTGCTATTTATAATGTGGTTAGGCGTAGGTTTCGAGTACATGGAATATGAAGTTTTCTCTGCATTTATGTACAATTCGGCATCAACAGCTGTGCTAGTTATGGCAACAATTGTATTGATTCTTTCTCCATTTATTGTGAGGCCATATTGCCGTTTTATTTGCCCGACAGGTGCACTACTTACTATGTCTCAAAAAACAAAAGAGTAGGAGCGAGTGGTGTATTAGAATTTTTCCAATCGCTCTTTCCAAGTTTTCCAATCTGGCATTTCCCTTCAATCGCTGAATAATAGACAGTAAGAAAACTAAATTCGTTTTTTTACTTAATTTATACAAATAGGTGGCAGAATAAATAGGAATAACACAAATAGAAACTAATTTTGCAGGCTTAAAAGAAAATAAATACATGAAATCAATTTTTATTGGAGACAAGGAGATTAAACTGCCTATAATTCAGGGAGGAATGGGTGTAGGAGTATCACTGAACGGGCTGGCTTCAGCAGTGGCTAACGAAGGTGGAATAGGCGTTCTTTCTTGTGCCGGTCTTGGTTTGATTTATAAAAATAAGAATGCTGACTATTTTACAAACTGTATTGATGGTCTTAAACAGGAAATTCGTAAATTTCGCGAAAAGAGCAAAGGTGTTGTTGGAATAAACATAATGTTTGCCCTTTCGAATTATGTGGACATGGTAAAAACCTCTATTGCCGAGAAAGTAGACATTATATTTTCAGGGGCTGGATTGCCTTTAGACCTACCATCGTATCTTCAAAAAGATAGCGTTAGTAAATTAGTTCCTATTGTATCGTCGGCAAGAGCAGCTAAAATAATATGCGAAAAATGGCTAACAACCTATAACTACCGACCTGATGCTATCGTAGTAGAAGGGCCTAAAGCTGGAGGGCATCTAGGATTTAAAGCAAGTCAAATTGAAGATGAAAACTTTTCTCTCGAAACTATTATACCTCAAGTTGTTGAAGTTGCTAAAATGTATAGAGGAGATAAAGAGATTCCTGTTATAGGCGCTGGAGGTATTACAAGCGGTACAGATATAAAAAAGATGATTGACTTAGGAGCTTCTGGTGTACAGCTTGGTAGTATTTTTGTTCCTACACATGAGTGTGATGCTTCAAATATTTATAAGGAATCTTTCCTAAAATTGAAAAAAGAAGATATCGTAATTATTCAAAGTCCAGTAGGTATGCCCGGAAGAGCAATCATGGGTGAATTTATTAAACGCGTATCGGCAGGTTTAACAAAGCCAAAAAATTGTTCGTTCAACTGTATTAAAACGTGCGACTACTCAAAAAGCCCATACTGCATCATAAAAGCATTATATAGCGCAGCTAATGGGAATCTGAAAAATGGATATATTTTTGCAGGAGCTAGCTCGTATTTATACGATAAAATTACAAGTGTTAAAGAAGTAATTGGGAGATTAACAGAAGAGTATAAACTATCAAAATAAATAATTATGGATGAAATATTAATTTGCCCTAAATGTAAAAGCGAGAATGGATATTTTGACGGTTCTATAAATATCTGTCCCGATTGTTTTTTAGAGTGGTCGAACGAAAAAGTTAGTGAAGAAAAAGCAGTTGATAGCAATGGTGCAGAGCTTGTTGACGGCGATGCAGTAACAGTTATTAAAGATCTGAAAGTTAAAGGATCGTCTATGGTAATAAAAAGAGGTACAAAGGTAAAGAGTATAAGACTTACCGATAATCACGAAGAAGTTGATTGTAAGATAGATGGAAGTAGTATTGTCTTGAAAACATGCTTCCTAAAGAAATAAGATAATCAATATACAAAGTTTTTTTAATTCAATAGCATTATGCTATTGTTAGGTGCGCAAAACTCCTACGAAAATTGGGAGCAATGCTTACTTTCCGATACAAAAATTTTTGAAAATATTTCCTAATATTTCATCGGTGTTAATAGCTCCACCAGTAATTTCTCCGATAAAATGAAGTACTTCGCGGATATCTTGCGCAAGAAAATCGCTTGAAATATTTTGCTGTAGTCCGTTTATTACACGAATTAGCGATTCATGTGCGTTTTTTAGTGCGTCGTAGTGTCGAGCATTTGTAACTATTACCTCGTTATTATTTACTGCTTGAAGATTTATGGTTTTGATAAGTTCAGCGTTTAGTTGCTCTAAGCCATGATTGTTTTTTGCAGATATGCTTACGATAGTATCTAAGTTTGTTAACTCATCAAAATTACTTAGATCGAAACGCGTAGCAATTTCATTATCGTTTAATAAATCAATTTTATTTATGCAAACAATTAATTGTTGTTGCTCGCTAATTTTAGCTTTAACCTCTTTAATAGCCTGATTCATTTTTTCGTTGCTGTCGTTGCTGTCGAGCATTAAAATAACTATCGAAGCCGATTCGATTTTGCTAAACGTGCGCTTAATACCAATGCTTTCAATTTCGTCGCTTGTTTTGCGAATCCCAGCCGTATCGATAAACCTAAACGTAATCCCTTCGATGTTTAATGTATCTTCGATAGAGTCGCGTGTTGTTCCATGAATGTCCGAAACAATTGCGCGTTCTTCTTGCAAAATAGCATTAAGTAGGGTTGATTTCCCCGCATTTGTATGTCCGACAATAGCAACAGGAATTCCGTTTTTTATTACATTGCCTAGCGAGAATGAATTAATTAGCTTTTCAATTAACTCTTTTATTTCGTTTGTTAGATTTATTAGTTGTGTGCGATCTGCAAACTCTACATCTTCTTCGCTAAAATCAAGTTCAAGCTCTACGAGTGAAATAAAGTTAAGTAAATTTTGGCGAAGATGTGCAAGTTCGTTCGAAAATCCACCTTTCATTTGGTTAAAAGCTACTCGTCTAGCTGCTTCACTCTCAGAGGAAATGAGATCTGCTACTGCTTCGGCCTGACTTAAATCCATCTTTCCGTTTAGAAAAGCACGTTGGGTAAACTCCCCAGGCATGGCTGCTCGAGCTCCGTTTTTTATGAAAAGTTCTAGTATTTTTTGCTGAATAAAAACAGAGCCGTGGCATGCAATCTCTACAGTGTTCTCTCCAGTAAACGAATTTGGAGCCCTGAAAATTGAAACCAAAACATCATCAAGCTCGTTAGTTTCATCTTTTAATGTACCATAGTGAATCGTATTTGCCGCTTGGTCGAGCAATTTTTTTCCTTTGATTGCCGATGTAAAAACCCTCTCACAAATACTTATGCTTTCTTCTCCACTTAAGCGAATAACAGCAATTGCACCCATGCCGTGAGCTGTCGAAATTGCAACTATTGTAGACTTATCTGTCATTATCTTTTTTTTGCAAAATAAATAAATAATCTAAATTTTGTTATTAAATTGTCTGAATAAAAAAAATCGAAGCGCAATTGTTAATTATTACATTTTATTACTTTTGTCCGAATATGAAATCACTTATTAAAATAGCAATAATATTTTTTGGCTTATCAATAGCATTGTATTCGTGCAAAAATAGTACGGAAAAATCAGTAATAAATTTTGAAGAAATAGTTGGTGAAGACCAGTGTTTAACGCAAAAAATCATGTATGATGTGCAAATCGTAAACGAAATTATCGGCGATCGATCAAAGAATAATATCGATTGGTTTTGGGAAAATTTACCTACACCTGATAGCGATGAATTTGTGAAAAATATGCTGGAGGAAATCGAAGATGGAGACCTTCCAATTTATCATTACGATATGACAGGAACTTATGATACTTTTGAGCAAATAGGTGAGGCGGAAGTTGATGATTTTCTGGACGAAATAATGACATACGAGTTTGAAGCTGTAGATACAACAATAAAAAAATATACAACAGAGATAATTGAAGTTCCATTGGATTATAGAAATGTAAAGAAATTACGTTTTTTAGAAGAGTGGTACTTATCTGAAGATGGGTTCAAGAAAAAAGTTATTGCAATAGCTCCTTATTTTGTGATTGAACACCCGCAAACAGTGCCTGTTCACGCAGTTTATTTCTGGACAATGGTTGATAAATCACGAATATTGATTAAAAAATGACAAATTATACAGTACTATATCAAACACAAACAATAGAATTTGTAAGTGTGGCAAAAGAATTTTTGGCATTCTGCGAGAGTGCACAAAATATGCCACGAAAGGATTTTATAGACCAATCGCAAAAATTACTCCCATTATTGTTTTTTAAGGCAACATTACTTCCTGATGTAGAAGATTATGATGAGGAATTTTTAGAGAAATTTGTCGATGAGGCAGACTGGACAAAAATTCTACATATCGCAACAGAACAACTAGGCGAAGATGACGAGTATGTGCAAATACAAGACGCAAGTGTAATGAATACAATGGATTATCTAAATGTTGGTTTGTCTGAAATATATGCAGATTTGTATCAAGAAATGGGAGATTTTATTGGTGCATACAGATTAGGAAATGACGAACTTATGTTGGCTGCCTACTATTGTTGTAAAGAAAATTTCTCGACATACTGGGGAATACGCCTGCTGGAATTATTAAAATATATTCATAAATTGAACTATCTGAAAAATGACTGATTTTAAGTTTATTCCAAATATTACAAATGAAGAAATACAACGACTACCTCTTTATGCGTATACTGGTGATATTGAAATGGTTGATACTCAAGAAAAGTACAAAAAAATATTACCTAAATTATTTACAGCTACCGATGATAATATTTGGGGATTTGACACAGAGACAAGCCCAAGTTTTGTAAAAGGAGCAGCAAATATTAAACCTGTTGCATTATTGCAGTTGAGCAATGCTTCGACAACATATTTGTTTAGACTAAATAAAATAGGCTTGCCAAATGAAATAAAAAATCTGTTAAGCGATAGTAACTATATAAAGATAGGAGTATCAATCAAAGACGATCTAAAGTTTTTACAAAAATTAAATAATTTTACTCCAAATTCATTTATCGACCTTCAGAAAATAGTTGGAAATTATGGAATCGAAGTCCGCAGTTTAAAGAAAATAGCTGCCATAGTTTTGAAATATAGAATATCAAAAGCACAACAATTAAGTAATTGGGAGGCAGAAGTATTAAACGAGAAACAAATAAAGTACGCAGCAACAGATTCGTGGGCTTGTAGAGAGATATATAAAACATTAACAAATCAAAAATAATATGATAAAACATGAATATAAACATCGAGTAACTTACGCAGATACCGATGCAATGGGAGTGATGTATTATGCCAATTATTTGAGAGTTTACGAAGCTGCAAGAGGAGAATTTATGCGTAGTATAGATTTTTCGTTTTCAGAAATGGAAGAGAAAAATATTGTATGTCCAGCGGTAAACGTAAACATGAAATATTTAAGGTCTGCAAAATTCGACTGGGAAGTTAAAGTAATTTCAACTATCGAAGAATTGCCCCTTGCTCGTTTACGTTTTATTCAACAAATGTATTCTCCTGAAGGCGATTTGCTGAATAAAGCAGTGATTGATTTGGGCTTTGTAGACAAAGAAAGTTTTAAGGTATCTCGCTGTCCACAATGGATATTAAGTTTGTTCGAGAAAAAATTCGAGGAGCAGAAATAGATTTAGGTGTAAATAATTAAAATATATTTTGGAGAATAAAAAAACATACCTATCTTTGCACCTCAAAATTGAAGAACAATTACTGCGGATGTGGCGTAATTGGTAGCCGCGCTAGACTTAGGATCTAGTGCCGAGAGGCGTGGGGGTTCGAGTCCCTTCATCCGCACAAAAAGAGAAAGAACCGTGTTAGTTTCATAATATTTCATAGATGAAATGATGCGGTTTTTTAATATTTAAATGTATTAAAATAACATAAACCAAAAAATACATATTTCAATGGAAGTTGTAAAAAATCAAATTGACGAGCTAAATGCAAAACTTACAGTAAGTGTAGAAAATGCCGACATCGCAGATAATGTAGATAAAAGCTTACGTGAATATCGCCGTAAAGCAAGTGTGCCTGGTTTTAGACAAGGACATGTGCCTGTTGGATTAATGAAAAAAATGTATGGAAACGCTATTATTGCAGAAGAACTTAATAAAGTCGTTTCTAATGCATTAAACGAATTCTTGATGTCAGAAAAATTAAATATCATTGGAGAACCTCTTCCATCTGACGACCAAGAACAAATAGATTTTTCTACTCAATCTACGTACAATTTTAGTTTCGATATCGGAATCTCGCCAGAATTTGAAATTAAACTTTCTAAAAGAGATAAAATAAACAAATATTTTGTTGCTGTTGACGGTGAAATGGTAAACAAGTATATCGAAAACTATCGTCAAAGATATGGCCACTTCGAAAACACTAAAAAATCGAACGAAGAAACAATGCTTTCGGCAGATCTTTTTGAAATAGACGCTGATGGTAATTTAATCGAAGGTGGTGTAAGCACAGAAGCAGTATCTATGTTGATTAAAGCAGTTAAAGATGATGAGGTGAAAAAACAACTTATCGGCCTTTCTGTTGATACAATAGTTGATATTGATATCAAAAAAGCTTATCCAAATGATACTGAAATAGCTTCAATGCTTAAAGTTGATAAAGAAAAACTTGATGAAATCTCTAATATGTTCCGCCTTACTGTAAAAGAAGTTAAGGAATTTAAACTTTCAGAGGTAGATCAAGAATTTTACAATAAATGCTTCGGCGAAAATGTAATTACTACTGAAGAAGAGTTTAAAACTAAAGTAGCTGAAGACATAAAAAATTCATTCGTAAGAGAAACAAAATACAAACTACTTTTAGACGTTCGTGAAAAATTAACAAAGAAAATCGAATTTGATTTGCCAGAAGCTTTCCTAAAACGTTGGATTGTTGCTACAAATAAAAACGTAACTGACGAGCAAATCGAACAAGAATTTCCAATGTTTATCGTTGACCTAAAATGGACTTTAATAAAAAGTAAAATTGTTAAAGAAAACGAATTAAAAGTTACCAACGAAGAATTGAAAGAAGCAGCAAAACAGCAAATTATAACTCAGTTTAGCCAATACGGTATGTCATATATTCCAGATGAATATTTAGAAAAATACGCGGCAGAAATATTATCAAAAGACGAAGAAGTAAATAAACTTTACGAAATCGAAATAGAACAACGAGTTGTTGAATTTGTTGAAGAAGCTGTAAAAATAGAAGAGAAAGAAGTAAGCATTGAAGAATTTTCAAACTTATTTAAATAATATTTTTTCAAACAAAAATGAAAAGGAGCAATTAGCTCCTTTTTTTGTATCAATCTCTTAAAGATGCTTCAACTAAAAGGGTATCAGTAATCTTAAATTTTTTAAGCATCCAAATATAAATGCGGTTTAAGAATTTTGAATCATATTTTTTCCAAACATTATGACCGTTAGGTTTTTTTCTGAATAA
>CAYJBL010000038.1:0-12528 GCA_964368115.1 uncultured Bacteroidales bacterium | reverse complement strand
AGACCTTGCTGATAAGTCATTTTCTCAAAGAAAGGAACTGAATTATCTTCATCTGTGCCCATATAAGCAATAAGATCTGACTTATCAATTGTAATACCTTCCTTATATAAATCTGCATCTACTCTAAAGTAAGTTTTATTTTCATCCCAAGTATGAGCATATACTTTTGGGAATCTTAACCTACCCGGCACTCTTGTATCTGCAGCAACACTTGAATTGTACGTAGTTTCTGCCAAATGTGTTGCTATTCTAGAAGTTGCATATGTTCCAACAAAAGCATCTACAATATTTGCTATTCTAACATTTCTTGTTGCTGTTGCTACATTTCCTGCCGCATCTGTTGCTGTATATGTGATAACAGCATCTTCTGCTCTATTTAAATATCCACTTACTTTATTGATTGGTAATGCTGATTCCATATCACTTACTAATGTAATCTCGCTACTCACAGATGCATTATCTTCTGTAATTACGCCCGGATCTACAAATTTTGTATATAGCAACACTGTCGTATCACTATCTTTTGCTTGCACTATATCTCCTGCAGCATTTAACACATAAATCCTTGGCGCATTTGTATCCTTTGGTTGACAGCTTGCTAAAACGAACAAAGAACCTATCGACAACGCTAAACCTATTTTTAATATACTTTTCATATGTAAAATGATTATTTTTAAACTGAGCGTAAAACTAATAATTTATTATTATATCTCACAAATTATTATTCAATATTTTTAAAATTAACTTTACTAATACTACATAATAACTAATCTTTTTGTAGTACCAGTATTTTTTTGTTTTACAAAATATACTCCTTTTGGCATTTTAGATACTGAAACCTTTGTACTACCTCCTGCACTGTAAATCACTTTCATTAGCTGTCCTACAGAATTATAAATCTCAAAATCACATTTCTCATCACTAATAATTGTAATAAATTCGGATGCTGGATTTGGATAAATTTCAAAGTTCGATTTTGTATTTATTTGCTTGATATTCTGGAAAACATTTGAATCAATATTTAGATTATCAATATAAAGAATAGAACCCATATCATTAACACTTCTTAATCTTATTACTATATCTTGCCCTGAAAATTCACTTAAAGACAAGCTAATTGTGTCAAATTCATCATTCGAGACCGGCTTATAATATCCTAAACCTGCATTACCATCAACAGTTGCCATGTCTTCCCCTCCATTTCTCCAAAGTTCATAGTCAAAATTTATTCCGCAATCTGTGCTAAGTTCAACAATCAAACTATCTGCATATAAATATTCTAATCTCTTTTTATATGCATATGTAAAATTAAAATACAAATCATCGCTTTGCTGTAAATTTATCAATGGTAAAAACACATAATCCTCTTCAGCATCTCTACTACCATAATTTGCAAAATTCAACGAAAGCGCTTTATTTTGATCTTCGTTACCCCATGTCGATGTTTCCCATGTTGTAATATTATCTAGATTCATAATTATCATCTCTGCATCTAGCTCATCATTGTTAAAATTTGCTTGGTAAGGAAATTCTTTTTCTTTTATTACATATATCACTAAAACATCACCATTATCAAATCTATCATATTCTTCAATATTTGCAATAGATTTTACGCTTACATAAAGAGTATTTCTCCCCTCTTGAAGTTCCCACGGCATAGAGTTTAATATATACTCAGACTCCCCATCAATTGTTTCGTTAATGACAGTATCTTTAATAATTTGATTGTTCAAAAATAATTTCAAATTAAATCCCTGTATCGCCTCAATTCCTGTATTTTGCACCAATATTTCTGTTTGAACAACGCTTTCATTCGGACATATAATATTGCTGTATGTATCTTGAATTAACACTTTTAGATTAAAATCATTCTCAATAGGACTTACTGGGGTATACGTTTGTGCTAAAAAATTAAATGCCGCTTCTGCGTCAATCAATCCTCTTCCATATGCATTGTCTTCTCCATCTTCACCTAGGTCTATTGCTGTTTGATAAAGCGATTTTTTTAATTCATAAGCCGAAGCCATAGGAAATGCTTCACTTAACAATAGTAATACGCCTGAAACATGCGGACAAGCCATTGATGTCCCTTGAAGTTCTCCGTATGAATCGCTTTCGATACTTGACCTAATTGCAACACCTGGAGCAACAACTTCTGGTTTTATTTTTAATGCAGATTCTTCTTCATTTTCCATGCACGGCGCAGGCCCTCTACTACTAAACGATGCAATATCCCCCCCATGCGTTATTGCTCCTACTGACATTGGATTAACTTCGTTGAATACCCTACTTGCAGGAAAGCCTATTGTTGCTGCACCTGGCCCTTCATTTCCTGCTGAAAATGGAGAACAAATTCCTGCTGTTTCTAAAACTACCAAAATTTCAGCTTCTACCATTTCACAATGAGCAAAATCTGCGATATAATCATGATCATAACCCCACGAATTATTTATCACACGTGGAACATCATCCGTTGTTTCTGGATTTCCATCTGGATCTAATGTCCATTCAAAAAGTGTCATAAAATATGCTGGATCTAAATATTCAGATTCCGACGTTGCAACAGGGTCAGATGCAATCCAATAAGAATTATACGCAACTCCTATAGTGTCGTTTGTTGCTGGATCTAATCCTAAAACCGTCCCTGTTGTATGTGTTCCATGGCTAGATGCTGCTCTATCTGTAGGTAACTCACTCCTTATTCCATACCAACATTGCTCCATAGGCAAATAATTACCCGCAAATCTATCGCTTATTGCTGGATGTTCTGGAAATACTCCTGTATCTATACTCAAAAACAAAATATTTCTACCTGTATAACCCATTGCCCACAATACATCCGCTTTTACAGCTTTTAACCCAGGCTCTATTCCATTTACTATTTTTTCTGATTTTATTGGAACGATATCACCTCCTATCATTTTATATCTTGGTGTGTTTAAATCAATAAATCTTACTTCGTTAAAACTTGCAATTTTGTAAACTTGATCTAAACTTACACTCACATTCAACATATTTACAATGAATAGTGATTTATTTATTGTAAAATTTTCGATTTCGCTATTTTTTACAAAATCCAAAAAGGCTTTTTTTGAGTGTTCCGAATTATCTTTCAATAAACTTGTAACTGCTTTAACTCGCTCGTCAAACAATGCTTTATTGTCATCCAATATTTTCGCTAATTCTGTCAATGATTGCTTATTATGAAAGTAAATATTTAACTCCAATATTTCATCTTGAGATTTAGCTTTATCTATTGCATCTAACAGAATTGGACTCATAACTGTTTGAGCATTTGCAAACACACTAATAAACAACAATGTAAATAATATTCTAATTTTCATATTGCATTTTTTCTTAAACGTTTTTACACTACGCTACTTAACGCAATGCAAATATAATTAAAATCTCTATCAATTTTGTTCGACTAATCAAATATATGTATATCTTTGAATTTATATTTTAATATTACTCGCATGTTTGCAAAAGCAATATATATAAATCTCAAGTTTTTCAAATTTTCGCTACTGACACTACTTTTTGCTTCTTATGGCCACATAAGTCTTGCACAAAGCGAAGTTTCAAAATATATCAAAGATAGCTTGGGATACGAATTATTATTCCACTCGTATTATGGCGACTTCTCAAAAGTAAAGAAAACATTAGCTGAAGGTGCCTCTATTGATTTTTCCAATTATGATGGCATTACAGCTTTGATGTTTGCATCCCAATCAGGAAACGATACTATTGTTTCTTATTTTATTGACAACGGCGCACATTTAGACACAAAATGTAATACATTCCAAACAAGCGCATTAACAAGTGCAATAAAAAACGATTACCTTCTTACAGCAGAAATATTAATACGCAATGGTGCAAACATTAACATTCAAGATATTTATAAATCAACGCCATTACACTATTCTGTTGGATTTGGGTATGAAGCTAGCACTGACATGTTACTATATTATGGTGCCGACCCTAACATAAACGACATAAATGGTAATTCTCCATTATTTTATGCTGTAAAAAATAGTTTAGACTCAATTACTGAAATACTTATACGCGCAAATGCTAACATGTATCAATTATATAGTGACAATCAATCATTAATGCATATTGCCGCATATTATGGAAACGATTTTTTTGTAAAAAAATACATGAAGCATTATAATCTTGAGATAAAAGATAAAAACGGGTTAAATCCTGTAGATATGGCTGTTGCTGGTGGAGAATCTGAAGTTTTAAATATATTTTTAAACGAAGGTTTCTCTTACCAAGATACAATTAACGGGATTTACACTATAGCTTCTGTCGCAAAAAACAGTAGAGATAAAGAAACAAAGAAAATAATTAGAAAGCAAAAAAAACATATAATGCATTACCAATATTATCAGCGTATAAGTCTTGGTACAGATTTCATTTTTAACCTCAACGACTTTTACCTATCTCATAATATTGGGATTAAAGATACCAGATATGGCATAGGATTAGAACTTGGATACATGTATCGTCCTTTTGAACGAAAAATTCTTATTGAGCATGAAAAAAATATTTTTTATCAAGTTCGAGAAATTCGAAAATCAATTTATTTAGGCATTTCAAAAGATTTTATGATTTACCAGAATAATACTAATTCGTATTTCTCGTTATTTAGTGAATTTAAATTATATAATTTCTGGGGTAAATACGATGGACTTACTCAAAAACCAAGCAGAGATGTTATCTTTTCGCCAGGAATTGGACTAGCATTCAATCATTATAGCACTACTCGGGTTGAGCTAGGGGCTAAATATATGGATACCCCTATTTTAAAAACGAATCCGTATTATGTTCACATCGGATTCAAAACATTAATCAATTTTAGATCAAATGCATCAAATGAAAAATATAAGTATATCATTAATTATTAAATTGTCAATTATTTTTACTATTCTAACATCATGCGGTGACGACTCAACAATTGGTAGTGAATTCGATTGCTACTATTGCTATGATGAAATGCCTGAATATGTTGGGGTAAAATTTTTAACAAACAACAAAATTATTACAGATACTGTTTTCTTTACTATTTTCTCTGGCAATGCATACGAAAGCGAAATTGACTATGAAACTTTTACCACAATGAATGAGACTACAATCGACTTCATCCCCAATAGACCATACACTGCTGTTGCCGAATATCATAAAGATGGGAAAATATATCAAGTAATCAATGATTTTACTCCAAAAACACAATTCTTTGAATATGCTTGCGATGTGCCTTGCTACTATGAATATGAAACTATCGTTGATCTCGAATTAAAATATTAAATATATATTATTTTTTATATGCTTTATAAAACTTGCATACGAAAAAAATATATCTACTTTTGCACAATAAATACTTATTAAAATGAAAAAAACATTTGCAATATTACTATCAAGTTTGCTGTGCATATCTTCTTTTGCACAACAAAAGCAGAGCATTACTCTATCTGCAGAAAAAACGAACTTTGAAGTGTTGAACATTAAACCAGAGTCGTTCAACGTTCGATCTAGTATAAAAGACTTAAATTACACTGAAGAAAAATCAGAAAACGGAGATTTTACTCTCATCTATTTCGACGGAGCAATTACCTCAAATAACATAGGAAAAGCAAATCTTCCTGTTATTAGTAAACTAATTGAAGTGCCTTACGATGCAGAAATAAAAGTAACAATAAACAATTATACAGAAGAGGTAGTGTATTTGTCAGATTACGATTTAAATGTAATCAAACCTTCTCAACCTTCGTATTCAAAAAGTACATCCAAAGAAGATATGAAGTTCGTAATTGACAAAAACTATTACGAGACAGATGAGTATGATAATATTCCAATTGTAAAAACAGAAGTCAATGGTATAATGCGTGGCACTAGATTAGGTAGAATCGAAATAAGACCTTACCATTATAATCCTGTTGAAAACAGTTTAATTATTTATAATAACCTTGACATTCAAGTAGATTTTGTTAATGCTGACATTTCTAAAACTATGGACATGAAAGCAAAATACCAATCTAACGTTTTTAATAGTTTACAAACTAAAATAATAAATACTAATTACTCCCAAGCAAAAGATGAATTATCAAATTATAGTAAACCTATAAAATATGTTATAGTAGCAAATTCGTTTTTTGAAGAAGATTTGCAAGAATTTGTAAACTGGAAAACACGCCAAGGATTTAACATTATTGAACACTACGTGGAAACAGGAACTTCAAATACAGAAATCAAAACCTATTTAGAAGATTTATATACATCTGCAACTCCAGACGACCCAGCTCCACTATATGTTTTAATTATTGGTGATCATGACGGAGCCTACTCAATCCCTGCTTTTGACTCTAGAAATGGATATTATTTCAACGACCATGTTACAGATTTATATTTTGCTACTTATGACGGCAATAATGATATTTACCCCGACTTATACATGGGGCGAATTTCTTGTAACTCAAGCTCAGACTTGCAAAATGCTCTGAATAAAACCCTAGCATACGAACAATACACAATGCCAAATACAGATTATTTAAATAACGCTTTACTTATAGCTGGAGTAGATTCCTACTGGGGGCCACGTACTGGTGATGCATCTCTTTGGTATTTTGCAGAACACTATATAAATACGGAGCACGGTTTTGAAAATATATATGCTTACTATCAAAATCAACCTAATGCACCATATTTCGCTGGAGATTCTGACTCGCATGGTATAGCAGACGATATTATTGATAATATAACCTCTGGTGTTGGGTTTGCAAATTATACAGCTCACTGCCTTCAACAAGAATGGGGAGATCCTCAAATTCATGTCAGAGATATTCCAAATCTTAATAATCAAGACAAATACCCTTTTATGATTGGAAACTGCTGTCTATCATATAAATTAGATTATAACGACAGCTTTGGCGAAGAGCTTCTACAAGCAGAAAACAATGGAGCTGTTGTATATATTGGTGCTTCTAACAATTCGTATTGGAACGAAGACTTTTGGTGGGGAGTGGGCACATCTTCATTAGATCATACAATAACTGAAAATGTTGGCGAGTTTACAACAACAAATACCGAAAATGGTATCTACGATATGCTTTTTCACGAGAATGGACAAACATTTGACGAGTGGTATTATACTGCTTCCCAAATAGTTTATGCTGGAAATCTTGTGGTTGAATCTACTACTTCAGATTTAAAACAATATTACTGGGAAATATATTTTTGCTCTGGCGATCCTTCATTGATCCCGTATATGTCGAAACCAGAAGAACTAACATTATCTTTTAACATTCCAAACGAAGGCGACAATACTTTAGCTGTTACAACAGAGCCACACACTTATGTTGCTCTCTCAAAGAATGGTGAACTAATAGATGCAAAGTGGTCTGGCGAATCTACAAGTGTTGAACTAGAGCTTTCTAATCCTTTTTTAAACGAAGCATATTGTTTAGTTGCAACAAAACAAGACAGAGTACCTTATATAAACGAATCACTTAATCCATATGCAACATCTATTCATAACAATAAATATAATACACTAAATGTTTATCCAAATCCTGCTTCCAATAAAATCAACATTAGGGGAGTAGTTGCTAGCGAGATAAATATTATTGATATTAGCGGACGTACTATTAAAAGCATCGTTAATTCTCAAGAAATTAATATCTCTGATATTGACAATGGAATATATTTAATTAAGTTAATCGACATTAATGGAGGGATACATATTTCAAAATTAATTAAAGAATAATAAACTGGGGATAAAAAAAAGCTGCCAAAATTTGGCAGCTTTTTTTGTGGTCATCTATTTCATTTGCTCTACAAAATATTTATAAAACAATGGTATAGTTTCTATTCCTTTCAAGAAGTTTGCTACAGGATAGTTCTCGTTTGGTGAGTGAATTGCATCGCTTTCCAATCCAAATCCCATCAATACTGATTTAATTCCTAAGACTTCTTCAAATGTAGAAATAATTGGAATACTACCTCCACTACGAACTGGCACTGGACGCTTTTCAAATACATCTTGATATGCTTTTTCAGCAGCCTTATATGCAGGTAAATCAATTGGACAAACATAACCTTGACCACCATGTAATGGAGTAACAACAACTTTCACATAATCTGGAGCTATTGACTCAAAATATTTTTTAAACATTTCCGAGATTTTCTCATTATCTTGGTTTGGAACAAGTCTTGTCGACACCTTTGCATAAGCTTTTGATGGCAAAACAGTTTTTGCTCCTTCGCCAGTATAACCTCCCCAAATTCCACAAATATCAAAACTTGGTCTAATTCCTGTTCTTTCTGTTGTTGTGTATCCGTCTTCTCCTTTTAACGCTTTTACATCAATTGCTTTTTTATAATTATCTTCATTAAAAGGAGCTCTACCTAATAATTCTCTTTCTTCTGCCGAAACTTCAATAACATCATCATAAAATCCTGGCATTGTTACTTTTCCTTTCTCATCTTGCATCTGAGCAATCATACTACAAAGAACATTGATTGGATTAGCAACAGCACCGCCAAACAAACCGCTATGTAAATCTCTATTCGGACCTGTAACCTCTACTTCCCAATATGAAAGTCCGCGCAAACCAGTAGTTATCGATGGTATGTCAATAGATATCATTCCTGTATCTGAAACCAATATTACATCAGCCTTAAGCATTTCTTTATTTTGAGCACACCATTTACCCAAACTTGGTGAACCTATTTCCTCTTCACCCTCAATCATAAACTTCACGTTGCAAGGTAGAGTGTTGTTTTTAATCATTAGTTCAAAAGCTTTTGCATGCATAAACCCCTGACCTTTATCATCGTCTGCCCCGCGAGCCCAAATTTTACCTTCTCTAATTTCTGGTTCGAAAGGAGGGCTTTTCCACAATTCTATTGGATCAACTGGCATAACATCATAGTGAGCATATACCAAAACTGTAGGTAAAGACGGATCTATGATCTTCTCACCATAAACAACTGGATTTCCATCTGTTGCCATAACTTCAGCTTTGTCTGCTCCTGCTGCTAAAATTGTCTCTCTCCAATATTCAGCACATTTTACCATATCCGCCTTATGCTCCGATAGCGAACTGATTGATGGGATTCTTATTAATCCAAATAATTCATCAAGAAATCTCTCTTTATTCTCTTCGATGTAATTTTTAATGTAATTCATAATTTATCTTATTTTTAATTTAATACTCCATAATAAATGCGTTTGAGAAATAAAAATGCAATTGTACCCCTACTACTTGATAACGCCTATTGAAACTTGCAAATATTGATGTTCCTATTCCTAAGTCATAAAAAAACTTAAATGTACATTGTACCTCGGTGTGAGCTCCCAATAGATAATTTATTTGTGAGATATTTGGGTTATCCTCTTTTAAAACCCACGTTGATGCAAAAGATGGACCAATAAAAAATCCAAAATTATACCACCTATCTTCAAATCGTAAACCTGCTCCAAGGTGAATATCATTCAATTGTTCCATTGGCCGTGGATTATTCATAAACAATTTTGGCGTTGGACATGAATATAACCACCCAGTATTAAAATATACTCCTTTATATCTCCAATATAAAGTCATCGAAAGATTATAATTTGGCACCGATTTATTTGTGTGGTATCCATAACCATATCCTAACGTAAACCAATTATTTCCTGTTTGATATACTTGATCTCCATGTTTTATCTCAGGAAACTTTCTATCCCATTTCGATTTTTGTGGAGTTGAACGAGTTTGGCGCTGAGCTAAGGCATAACCTGTAGAACTTATTATTAATAATAGTATTATAATTATTTTCTTTCTCATAATAAATTTAATAATGACATGCAAATATAAATTCTATTCTAGCATAAAGCAATTAAATACAAGAAAACTTACATTGCATAAAAAGGATGCTAATCTAAATACCCTTGTTGTTTTAATGTTTCAAACATTTGTTTAGTAAAGTGTTCATTGTTAGCCTTAGTATACCTCACATCAGTAAACACCTGAGCTAAAGTCTCTTTTTTATTTTCTTTCACAAATTGTTGGTTAGTTTCTAGATTTTCTTTCTCTTCATACAAATCATTTATATTTTCATCTGTATAATCACAATATCTCTCATAATGCACTACAGCCTCACGAGGTAAACGCTCTGTTAATTCTGGTGCTTCTGCTGGATATCCCATCGTGATTGTAGTTATAGGAACAACACCACTTGGCAAGTTTAATACTTCTATTATTTTGTCCATATTGTATAGTGTAGTACCCAAATAACATATCCCTAAACCATGTGACTCTGCTTCGATACACGCATTTTGAGCTGCAATTATTGCATCAATTGCAGCAGTCATGAAAGACATGAAGTTATCATAACCTTGTTCTGCATTACGTAATTTACACCATTTTTTAAACCTATTAAAATCTGCACAAAATGTTAAAACAACTGGCGCCTGCTTTACCATTGCTTGATTAAAGTGCGCTGGCGATAAATCGGTTTTTATTTTTTCATCAGTTGTAACTACTATCGAATAGACTTGCATATTTCCCGTATTTGAAGCCCTTATAGCTGCATCTAAAATACTTGTCAATACTTCATTAGAAATACAGTCTTCCTTATATTTCCTAATCGTTTTATGTTCAAAAATTTCTTTTACCATGATTATATTAATTTTTATCGTTTTTACTCATTAATAGCGGTATCTTAATAATAAATTTCGTTCCTTCATTCTCTTTTGTTGTAAAACTTATTTCCGCACCATTGCTGGCTAACATCCCTTTTACCATACTTAATCCTAAGCCCATTCCTCCTGATTTAGTAGTAAAGTTAGGACTAAATACATTTGATTGCATAGATTCAGGTATCCCTATGCCATTGTCAGAAATTGAAAGTATGCATAGCTCTCCTTCTTTTTCTATTTTTATTAGGACTTCACCTTTTCTATCTTCTGGAATTGCTTGTAAACTATTCTTAAAAATATTTGTTAAAATCCTATGCATTTGCTCCTTATCCATAAGTACATCTATAAAATCTAAATCCGATTCGATCCTAAAGTCAATTTTCTGCGAATTATTTACATAAAGTAAAATCGAATCGCCTACAAGTTCCAACAAATCAAATACTTCTTTGTTTGAAACTGGCATTTTCGCAAAATTAGAAAATTCTGACGCAATATTTGATAACACGTCTATTTGCTCAATAATTGTTTTTGAAACCTTTCTATACATTTGCTCCCAATTTTCATCATTTCTATCATACACTTTTTCTAAGTGTTGAATACTTAATTTCATCGGTGTCAACGGATTTTTTATTTCATGAGCAATTTGTTTTGCCATTTCTCTCCAAGCAGATTCGCGTTCTGACTGAGCTAACTTCACAGCAGATTCGCTGAGCTCATCTATTTTTCGATTATATTCTAAAACCAAATCCCCTAATTCATCATTCTTGTTATAAAGTATCTTTTCTGATTTATTATTAATATCCATTAGTCTTATTCTATCTCGTATAAGATCTAATGGTCGTGTTAATTGGTACGATATCAAAAATACTATTCCAACTACCATCATTAACAAAATAATAAATACGTTAATAAATGCCACGACAAAGTTAGACAGTTCCCCATCAAACTCGCTTTGCTGCGCAAAATATGGCATATTCAAGTAAGCAATTATCTTATTCTCAAAATTTACATATGGAATATAAACAGATAAATAACTTAAATCGTCAATATATTCTCTAATAATAAACATATTTCTACCTTGCATTTTTATTAAATTATATGCCTCTGTATCCATATATCGCGCCTTTATTCCTTTATCGTATAATTCTGTTCGTGAGGTTGAAAATAATATACCGTTTTCATCATATATGTTTATGTCAGATAGGTACTTATTTGACAATCGCACAAGTAACATATTTAATTGATCAGCCTCTTCATAATTTAAAGTTTTCTGGGTTCCAAATTGCTGCTTCAACTCCTCTATTAATATATGCAACTTATTATTCATTAATTTTTCCTGATTTTGTTTATATCCATTTACAATAAAGGAAACAGATATTACCCCTACCAAAACCATTGCTAATAGTAATATTACTAAAAAATATATGATAAATTTATTCTTCAAACTCCATACCCTACTACGTACCGCAATGCGAGAGCTTCGAGTCAGCAAGCTGACAATTAAAAATAATATGCATAACAATGTAAATACAGAAGTAAAACCAATTAATGAATTCAAAAATGTTATTTTTGGTTTTGTGATTACAATTAAATCACTCTCATTCGGACGATAGCAATAATGCTCATAGCCATCTTTTGTTATTATTGATGTAGAAACAGAATCTGTAAACTCGTCATCAATATTAAATTGATAATCATAATTTCCTCTTTTATAAAAAAGTTCCTCATTATAGTATTTCGCATAACTCGCAACATTATCATATACCTGAGAACCATTCTTCTTATCTGATAAAAGTTCGGGATAGCCAAGACCTTCACTAACTCGTACAGCTGCAAACTCA
>CAYJBL010000037.1:7020-12653 GCA_964368115.1 uncultured Bacteroidales bacterium | reverse complement strand
TTACTTTTTTTATATTTATCTTGTAAATATTCTACTGTTTGAATTTCTATTTCTTGATTAAAAATTTTTTCCCATTTTTCTTTAATGGTAAATATCCCAACTCTATAATCAGCAATAGATCGGGTAAAACTAAGTGGTTTGAAAGAATTGTGAAGTTTTATGTCTGAGAGAATGATTTTCATAATTTATATTTTTAATATACAAAGATAAAAAAAGCCCCGAAATTCGGAGCCCTTCAATAAACTTATGAAAAAAATTATTGTTTTGCTTCTTTTCTTTGATCAAGATGTTTTTGATAACGATTACGGAATTTATCAACTCTACCAGCTGTATCAACCAATTTAACTTTTCCAGTGTAAAATGGGTGAGAAGTATTTGAAATCTCAAGTTTGTAAAGAGGATACTCTACTCCGTCAACTTCAATTGTTTCTTTTGTGTTAGCTGTAGATTTTGTAATAAACACATGCTCGTTTGACATATCTTTAAATGCCACTAGACGATATTTTTCTGGATGTATATCTTTTTTCATCTCAATAAATTTTATAAACTTTTTTACAATATTCGGGTTGCAAAAGTAATACAATTATTTGAATAATAAAATTAAAAATAAATATTTTTAAAAATAATCATTACATTCCACCTTCATCTTCATCATATTCTTGCGAATCCCATTTATTTGCTTGTCTTTTAAAATCATTAATTTTATATGTTAATGTAATATTAAAAGAAGGTGTATTAGGATTCCAAACTGAAGTATAATTAAATTCTGGGGTTACCATAATGTTTTCATATTTCATTGTCCCTAAAACGTCTCTAACACTAACAGCGAGGGATAATTTTCTATCGAGAAAATCTTGCTTTATTCCTGCATCAAATCTTAAAAATGCAGATCGTGTTCCTTGTGCCGAGATAGATGGACCTGAGTAGTTTCCGCTAAATTGTATACTTGTTCCTGTTTTTTTTATTTTAAAAGAATTATTAATTCTTGTTCGCCATGTAACAGTGTTATTGCTTTGATATTTATCTGAAATTATTTCGTAATAAAAGGCCGATCCACTTATATTTAGATTATACCAACTAGTGAGATTTAAACTTGTCATAAGTTCGGTTCCAATTGATAGGTCTTCGCCAATATTGTCGTGTGTGGTAATGAATATATCGTTGTTATTTGGGTCAACCATTGTAACTCTACTCATTTTATCTGTTGTATGTCTTGCATAAGCTTCAATAGCAATAAAATGAGTGCCAAATTTTTGTTGTACACCAAGATCGAAAGAATTTGTATATTCTGGTGCTAAGAGTGGGTTCCCAATATCAACATTGTTAGGGTCAACAACTTCAATAAATGGATCTAAGTGGTGATTGCGTGGACGACTCAATCGACGACTATAGCTTGCCATAAATTGTGTTTCACTAGGTAACTGATATGATAGGTGAACGGAAGGAAAGAAGTCAAACTTGTTGTACGCCCATTTTTCATTGCTTTCAATTTGGTGAAATATCCTATCTGTATATTCTGTTCGAATTCCTATTTGGTAACCAAAGCCAGCAATATAATCAGAAAATATAGCATAACCAGATTGTATGTTCTGAGAAAATGTATATGGATTTATCTGCGAAGGGTCGTCTTCCCAGTTCTCACCATTTAATATTTGATAACGGTAATCATTATCTAAATTTGATGACGAAAGCTGATACCCTGCTTCAAATTTAGAGTCTTTTCCTATTGGTAATGTGTAATCTATATTTCCTTTTGTTGTGTTTCCTGAGCTAGTGTTACTTGTGCGATAATTATCAATTAAATTTGAAATAGGATTTCTAAAAACATCTGTTTCTAATTCGGTAAATTTGTCAATCTCATTATTTGAATCTGCCGAATAACTCGCATATACCATTAATTCATGTCCTGGTTTTGTGAATTTCTTGGTGTAATTAATATCTCCTACCAAATAATTTCTGTTGCCATCTGTATTACCTTCACTTAAATAATAATATTGGTTAAAATCGTTTATGGTATTGTTATAGAAACTTTCTGCCCAAATATCTGAACTATTGATTCTATTGCTTGTGCCATATCTGCCAGATATAGTTATAATATCGTTATCTGTAATGTAGTAGTCGATTCCTGCTCTAACGTTTCCAGAATTTCTTCCCATTATTCTATCTGTGTAATTATTTAATAAAAACGTTGTGTCACCGTTAAGAAATGTTTCTCTACTGCTTTCTGAATTTGCTTGCATTTGCCTTGATTTGTAGTCTCCACCTACAAAGAAATTTAATTTATCTGTTCTGAAATTAAAAAGAGCACTTCCTCCAACAGTATTGAATCTTCCATAATTTAATGAAACTTGTCCGTTATAGCCTTGTCTTTTTTCTTTTATAAGTTTTACATTAATAATACCTCCAACGCCGTCAGGATCGTATTTTGCAGAAGGGTTTGTTATAATTTCAATAGACTCAATTGTGTTTGCAGGAATTTGTTGTAGAGCCTCGCTTCCTTCTAATGGACTTGGTCGTCCGTCAATTAATACTAGAAAACTTTCACTGCCTCTTACACTTACGTTGCCGTCTATGTCTGTTTCAATTGATGGAGCATTTTCTAGTACCTCAACAGCGGTTTCTCCTGAAGCAGCAAGATCTTGACTAACATTTATAACTTTTCTATCTAGTTTATAATCTATTTGATTTACAGTGGCACTAACTTCTGCTTCTGCAAGAATTTCTGCGTCTACAGAAAGATAAACTTTACCGATATGTACTTCTTGATTTTTTGGACTAATAGAAACGTTTTCAATTATTTTATTGCCATATCCAATAAGATTTATTTCAACGTAATATCTGCCAAATTTAAGTTTATCGATTACAAATAAACCTTGTTTGTTTGTAATACCTCCACCAACTATTGAAGAGTCTCTTTTGCTGTGAATAATAATATTCGCAAATTCAATGGCGTCTTTTGTTTTATTATCAAATATTTGTCCAGAAATTTTTCCTATTGCAGGCATGCTTTCCCCTCTCGGTGCGCGTTCTTGTGCTATTAATAATGTGTTAATGCTTATGAATAATACTAATAATGAAAAAATATACTTCATGTTTTTTATAAAATATTGTTTGCTATGTTTCTTTAGATTTATATGTGTGTATAAGGTTTAATTTGTAGGAATATTATTTTTAATAATTAATATTTGAAGAGTATAAATAACAAAAAAAACAGCCAAATTAATATTTGGCTGTATTCGTATTTTAATTGTCTATTATTATTGAACAATAGTTTTAAATGTGTCGTTATCAAAATATTTGATGAATTCAACATCTTTAGCTGCGATTGGTTTAAGAGCTGGGTCTTTAGTGCAAGCAGTTCTTAAGTTGTTGAACAAAATATCTGAGTCACTTTTACGAGCTCCAGCAATTGCTTTAATGTAGAAATTCATAGCACTATCTTTATCTTCACCAGAATCTGCTGCTTTAATAGCTGCATCATAATTTCCGTTTAATAAATTAGCAAGAGCTGCGTTGAAAGAACCGTAGCTTCCAAAATATTCAGCAGCTGTTTTGTATTCAGCATTTTTGATTGCAATTGTACCTTGTCCGTAGCTAGCTTCTTTTACACCTGTTGCGGATTGGAAGTTTACTGTTGCTAGTTCGATTTCGCCTTCAGCAAGATTAACATTACCTAAGTTGTTAAGAACAGTTGCATTTGCTTCTAAGCTTTTTGCTTTTTCAATAGCTGTTTTTGCAGCAGCAATGTTTCCTTTTTTGTATTCAGCAACAGCTAAGTTGTTGAAACCTCTCCATTCTTTTGGGTATAATTCTGTAGTTTTAGAATAAATAGCTAATTTATCATCTAATTTTTCTGATTTCGAACCGAAATATAATAATTCTTCAACAGTAAGTTTGCTTGGATTAGAGCTAAATAAAGCTGCGATTTCTTCATCTGTGTTACCAATTAACATTATATTAACTTTAATTTCAGAACGGCGAAGTAAAGGGTGAATATACTCTTCTAATTCTTTGAAAGTTGCTGTCATGTTACGAATTTCAGCTTCACGTTTGTCTGGATCTGAGTTCATATTTACAACGCGTAAAATCATATCTTTATCTGCTAATTTAGATTCAGATACAGCCTTTTTAAAACCTGACCAGTCTTCTTCAGTTACTAAATATTTAAAGAAATCATCATTTTTGAATTCTTCAATTTTTTTGAACTCGTTTTTTACGAATTTATCTACAGTTTTCGAACGGTCGTTAGAAACTTTAGTGTTTCTTTCTAATGTTCCTTCAGGAGAAGCGTAAGATGTTAATTCTACATTTTTTAATTCTTGACGATCATTTGCTACAGCAGAGTCAACAAAAGCTTTTAATTCTTTTATCTCATCTTTTCTTCTTTCCGAAGATCTTAAGTCTGCTCTATTTTTTTCATAGTTGATTTGACCCATGTGAGATGCAGGAACATCTTTTACGAATTTATCTTTTGCATTGCTACCAACACCTAGCATAATAACTAAATCAGGAGTTGCAACAATCCCTTCTGCTATAACAATAGGATCTAAAGTAATAGATTTTTTCTTTTGGTTTGCAACAATTCTTAACTCTAACTTTGAACGTCTCATTTCTGGAGTATACACGAATTTGTCTTCGTAGCTGATCGAACCTCCAGTTGAACTGATAACAGTTGCATTTCCTTCAACTTTTTCACCTTGTAAAAATACTGGTTTTAAAGCTTTTTCACCGCCCTCATAAACTAGTGTAGGAGTGATTGTAGCAGTCGCTTTCTTTGGGAAATACTTCTCTGGATAAGTAGCCGAAATTTTTACGCTAACTTCACCTGCGTGCATTTCTAATACTTCTGGTGTTGCAGAATAATCAATATTCGTTTCTGCCATTTTGTCTAACCCATTACAGCTTACTAATACTAGAAATGCTGAAAAAACGAGTCCGATAGATAGATTTCTTTTCATAATTACTTTGTTTTGTATATCTTTCTAAAATTATTAAATACATACCAACACTATTGTCAGCATGCCGCAAAAGTAATGATTTATTTTTATTATATGTAAAAATAGAGTATTTTTTTTCTAATTATTAATTCAAATTTATTAGTAGGAAGTATTTGTTCTATGTATGTGTTAGATTTTTGAAATAAATACTTAGGTATTAAGCTTTGTTAATACGCTTATTTTTAGCGTTTATTTTTTGTTTATAGTATTTAAATGAAAAAATAATTTAATATTTAAGCGTACTCTAAAAAAAATATAACATTTGCTTGTAATCTATATAAAAATATTACTTTTACCGCTTGATGAAATATTAAGGATGTGATTTGTAAAATTCACATTTTTAGTTATTTACGATCATTGGTAAATGTTGAGATTTTTGCGAATAATCCACCAAAAGTAATTGAACTCAAAAAACCAAATTTGGAAAGGGGTTATGGTTTTATGAAAACATTGGCAGAACGTAAATCTGTAAGAGATTTTAATACTGAAGAATTAAGTATTTCGGATTTGTCGGATTTGCTATGGGCAGCTAATGGTATGAATCGTGAAGATGGAAAACGAACTGCACCAACAGCACTGAATGCCCAAGAAATAACTATTTATGCTTTTTTTGAAAATGGAGTATATAAGTATGAT
>CAYJBL010000037.1:0-7010 GCA_964368115.1 uncultured Bacteroidales bacterium | reverse complement strand
AATTAGATTTAATAGAAATAGGGAATTTTAAGTCTGCTCTAGCAGGAAATCAGAAATTTGTATTAGATGCACCAGTTGTTCTGTTATATGTCGCTGATATAACTAAATTTGAAGCAAAAGTAGAGGATGCTCAAACTAGAAAAGATCTTGCGTTGCTAGATGTTGGGATTGTGTCACAAAATGTAAATTTATTTTGTGCTTCAGTAGGACTAGTTACCGTTCCGAGATATTATATGGATAGAGAGGCAATACAACAAATATTGAAATTAAAAGAAGGGGAAATGCCATTGTTAAATAATCCAATTGCGTACCCAAACAAATAAAAATAAATAAAATCAAATAATAAAATGAATTTTGCATTAACAAACGAGCATGAATTAGTGCGGCAAATGGTAAAGGAATTCGCTGAAAATGAAGTGAAACCTATAGCTGCAGAAATAGACCATACAGAGCGTTTTCCAATAGAAAATGTAGAAAAGATGGCTAAGCTAAATATGATGGGAATCCCGTTCCAAAAGAATTATGGAGGGGCAGGTGGCGACGTAATGTCGTATGTAATAGCTGTAGAAGAACTTTCGAAAGTATGTGGAACTACGGGAGTTATCCTTTCTGCTCATACATCTTTATGTGCATGTTTAATACATGAAAATGGAAACGAAGAACAAAAGCAAAAATATTTAGTTCCATTAGCGAAAGGAGAGAAAATTGGCGCGTTTGGTTTAACAGAGCCAAATGCAGGTACCGACGCAGCAGGACAACAAACAGTAGCTGTTCTTGATGGTGATAACTATATTCTTAACGGGTCTAAAATATTTATTACAAATGGCGGAGCTGCAGAAGTATATATAATTTTTGCAATGACAGACAGATCCAAAGGTATGAAAGGTATCTCAGCGTTTATCGTAGAAAAAGATTTCGAAGGGTTTTCAATTGGAAAAAAAGAAGATAAACTTGGTATTAGAGCATCTGCAACAACAGAGTTGATTTTTGAAAACTGTATTGTCCCAAAAGAAAATCTAGTCGGAGCAGAAGGTAAAGGATTTGGAATTGCAATGAAAACCTTAGATGGTGGTAGAATTGGAATTGCTGCTCAAGCATTGGGAATTGCAGAAGGCGCATTCGAAGAGACTGTGAAGTATTTAAAAGAAAGAAAACAATTCAATCGCCCTTTATCTGCTTTTCAAGGCATACAATGGATGATAGCTGATATGGATGTGAAAATTGAGGCAGCAAAAAATTTGGTGTATAAAGCAGCGTGGTTGAAACAAAATAAATTACCATATTCGGTAGATGCTGCAAGAGCAAAATTATATGCTTCTGAGGTTGCAATGGAAGTTACAACTAAAGCAGTACAATTGCACGGTGGATATGGATACATCAAAGAATATCCTATAGAGAGAATGATGAGAGATGCAAAAATTACAGAAATCTATGAAGGAACATCTGAAGTTCAAAAAATGGTAATTTCAGCAAGTGCATTAAAATAATAAAGGAGGAAAAATTATGAATATAGTAGTGTGCGTAAAGCAAGTGCCAGATACAACTGCAGTAAGAATAGACCCAGTAACTGGTACGATGATAAGAGCAGGTGTTCCATCAATTATTAATCCAGAAGATAAACATGCCTTGGAAGCAGCTTTGCAACTGAAGGAACAGTATAATGGGAAAGTTACAGTATTAAGTATGGGGCCTCCACAAGCCAAAAATGCGCTCCGCGAGGCATTATGCATGGGAGCTGATGAAGCAATCTTAATTACAGATAGAGCTTTTGCAGGTGCAGATACATTGGCGACGTCTAGAGCATTAGCAGGAGCTATCCGCAAGCTAGATTATGACATTATCATGGCAGGAAGACAAGCTATCGATGGAGATACTGCTCAGGTTGGACCAGAAATTGCAGAAAATTTAAATATTCCTCAAGTAACATATGTACAGGGAATCGAAAAAAACGATGACGGAAGTTTTGTAATAAATAGAGCTCTGGAGGATGGCTACGAATTAATAGAGGTAAAAGGCAAAGTTTTGTTGACTGCAATTAAAGAACTGAATACACCAAGATATATGAATGTGCAGTATATTTTTGATACAGCAAATATAGAAATTATGGTTTGGTCTGCAGATGATATTGATGTTGATAAAGCGGTGTTGGGATTAAAAGGATCGCCAACAAAAGTGAAAAAATCTATGACCAAAGAAGCAAAAGGTGCGGGTGAAATATTTGATGGACCAATAAAAGAGTCTGTAGGTTTAGTGTTAAATAGATTAAAAGATAAACATTATATTTAGTATAATAGGAGGCATAAATAATGAATATAGCAGATTATAACGGTGTTTGGGTTTTTGCCGAACAAAGAAATGGTGAACTACAAAATGTATCGCTAGAGTTATTAGGAGAAGGAAGAAAAATCGCAGATAAACTTGGCGTTCAATTGACAGCTCTCTTATTAGGAAATAATATTTCAAATTTAGTAGAACAATTAGGAACTCATGGCGCAGATCAAGTCCTAGTAGCAGATCATGAACTATTAGAAGATTATACAACAGATGCTTATACTAAAGTTATATGTGATATCGTAAATGATAGAAAACCAAATATAATTTTTATCGGAGCAAGTTTTATCGGACGCGACTTAGGACCGAGGGTGGCAGCAAGACTCTCTACAGGACTAACGGCAGATTGCACTTCGTTAGATGTAGAAGTAGAAGATGGAAATTTATTGGCTACACGTCCAGCATTTGGCGGAAATTTAATGGCAACAATTATTTGTCCAGAACATAGGCCTCAAATGGCAACTATAAGACCAGGTGTATTCTTAAAACTTGATAAATCAGACAGAGATTACAAGGTAGAAAATATCACAGTTAGTTTATCTGAAGATGATATCAAAACAAAGGTTATTAAGAAAGTAAAAATTTTAAAAGATACAGTTGATATAACAGAAGCTAATATCGTTGTTGCAGCAGGTAGAGGAATAGGTAATATCGAAAATGTTGCTATTGTAAAAGAATTAGCAGATGCTTTAGGAGGAAACCTTGCAGGATCAAGAGCTGCTGTTGAAAATGGTTGGGTCGAAAAAGAATATCAAGTAGGGCAAACAGGAAAAACAGTAAGACCAACTTTATATATTGCATGTGGTATTTCAGGAGCAATTCAACATGTTGCGGGAATGCAAGATGCTGACTTGATTGTTGCAATAAATAAAGACGCAAATGCACCAATAATGAGTGTTGCAGACTATGCAATCGTAGGCGATTTTAAGAAGATAATACCAGAAATGATTAACCAGTTAAAAACAATGAAATGATAAAAATAACAGACAAAGTACACTATCTAGGTGTAAATGATAGAAAAAAACATTTATTTGAAAATAATTGGCCTATCCCAAATGGAGTTGCATACAACTCATACCTGATAAATGATGAGAAAACGGTTTTGATTGATACTCTAGAGTTTGGCTCAAAAGATGACTATATTGACGAAATACAAGCTATTCTGAAAGATAAAGCACTGGATTATTTAGTTGTAAATCACATGGAACCAGATCATTCAAGTATGATTGGAATGATGCTTAAATATTTTCCTAATTTAAAAATTATTGGAAATTCAATAACATTCAAGCAACTTGCACATTATTATAATCTAGATAGTAGCCGTTTTGTAGAAGTAAAAGATGGAGAAGAAATGGACTTTGGATATCATAAATTAAAGTTCGTTCTTACGCCTTGGGTACATTGGCCAGAAACTATGATGACTTATGATTTGACAGAGAAAATTTTATTCTCATGTGATGCCTTTGGTAGCTTTGGTACTTTAGATGGTGGGATATTTGACGATGAAGTAGATTTTGAAAGATATTATGAAGATGATATGAGAAGATATTATTCTAATATTGTTGGAAAATACAGCAACATGGTGCAAAAAGCTTTCAAAAAATTAGAAGGCGTAGAAGTGAAAATTATCTGTCCGTCGCATGGTCTAATATGGAGAGAAAATCCAAGTAAAGTAATAGGATTATACAATAAATGGAGTAGTCATGAGGCAGAAGAGGGGGTTGTGATCGCCTTTGCTTCGATGTATGGAAATACCGAAAAAATGGCAGATAAACTCGCTCGAGAATTTGCAGAACAAGGAGTCAAAAAAATAAGAGTTTTTGATGTCTCTAAAACGCATGTATCATATTTGATAAATGAAATATGGAGATATAAAGGGTTTGTTTTAGGAACCTGCGCATATAATGCAGATATGCATCCTATGATGCATGCGCTTTGTCATGAAATAGGAATTGTTCAACCACAAAATAAAATATTTTCTGTTTTTGGATCTTCTACATGGAATGGTGCAGGAACTAAGGCGCTTGTTCGCTTTGCAGAAGAAAATAAATTGAATATTGTTGGAGATGTTGTACAAGTATTTGGTGCTCCAACCGAACAAGAAATGCTAGGTTTTAAAGACTTAGTGAAAGAGTTCGTGGCAAAAATAAAAGAATAGTACTGAGCCTTGCACAAGATAAATATTATGCTTTAATTTGTGTAAGGCTTTTTACAATTAATAGATTATGATAAAATTTTATACTATTTTAAGACTATTATCCCAAACTTTTTTGGGGATACTTAAAATAGTATTTTTATCTAAATCTGGTTTGAAAATAAAGCAAACACAGCACTGTAATAATAATCTTATTCTATTGGGAAATGGTCCAAGTTTGACAGATTATATTACAAACAATAGAGATAAAATAGCAGAATCTCACAATCTGGCCTTAAATCATTTTGCGACAACAAACTATTTTGAAGAAATAAAACCAGAATATTATGTTGCTATTGCGCACGATTTATTTCTCGATGATGTAATGCCAGAACACATTCAGGCAAGCAATAAGTTATTCGAAACTATGGCATCAAAAACAACATGGAAAATGATTTTTTTTGTACCATATTTTGCAAAAAAACAAAGTCGTTGGCAAAAAATATTACAGTCAAACACAAATATTACGGTAAGATATTTTAACGAAACACCAGTCGAAGGATTTGAAGGTTTTTGTAACTTAGCTTATTCAAAAAATTGGGGAATGCCAAGACCTCACAATGTAATGATACCGTCAATATCCATTTCGATTTTACTAAACTATCGGAACATAATAATTACAGGAGCAGATCATTCATGGTTAAAAGATATATTTGTAAATGAGAATAATGAAACAATGTTCGTAAACAAACATTTCTACGATAAAAAAGTTGATGCTCAAAGATTTTATCAATTAGGCAAGAGACCAATGAAATTGCATGAATTTTTAGAATCTCTAGCAAGTGCATTTGCAAGTTATCACAGTTTGAAACGTTGGGCAGATACAAAGCAAATAAAAATATTAAATACAACTCAAGGCTCGTATATTGACGCTTTTGATAGACTAACTGAATATGATGGAAAAATATAAATATGAGAAACCTAAGGTAATTGCAGAAATTGGTTGTAATCACAAAGGTGATATAGAAATAGCCAAAGATCTAATTTTACTTGCGAAAAGCTGTGGAGCGGTATATGCAAAATTTCAAAAACGTAATTCAAAGGAATTGCTTACAGATGAGCAGTATAATGCGCCACATCCAAATCAAATATATTCTTATGGTGCTACTTATGGCGAGCATCGAGAATTTTTAGAGTTTAACCTTGAGCAGCATGCTGAATTAAAAAAATACTGCGATGAAAACGGAATTGGTTACGCAACATCAGTGTGGGATTTGACTTCGGCAAAAGAAATTGCGAGCTTAGATCCTGATTTTATCAAAATACCGTCTGCATGTAATAATAACTACGAAATGCTTACTTATCTGAGAGATAATTATTCTGGGGGAATTCAAGTTTCGTTAGGAATGACAACTAAAGATGAGGAACATAAACTAATAGAAATATTTGAAGAAACTAATGCTGCGCGCGATCGCCTAGTTCTTTTTTCGTGTACTTCTGGGTATCCAGTTGCATTCGAAGAAGTTGCATTGTTGGAGATTAGACGCATTATAGAGCAATATGGAGATAGAGTTGCAGAAATAGGATTTAGTGGACATCATTTAGGTATTGCAGTTGATATTGCTGCGTATGTATTAGGAGCAAAATGGATTGAACGACATTTTACAAAAAATAGAACATGGAAAGGTACTGACCATGCAGCATCTCTAGAACCAAGCGGATTAGGAAAACTAGTTAGAGACCTAGAGGCTACTCATACTGCACTTCAATATAAAGAAACAGAAATACTTGAAGTAGAAGCGATTCAACGCGAAAAATTAAAATATAGACGCTAATGAAAACTATTGCATTTATTCCGTTGCGAAGTGGAAGTCAAGGAATTAAAAATAAAAACATAAAAGAACTATGTGGAAAACCATTAGTGTATTGGGTTTTGAATGCATTAGCTCAAGTAGACAAAATAGATGAAATCGTTGTTGCTTTAGATTCTCAAGATTATGCAGATAAGATAATTAACTTTCAATTTGAGAAATTAAAAGTGTATAATAGGAATCCTGAAAATGCAGAAGCAACATCGTCGACTGAATCCGTTATGCTTGAATATATTGGTAAAGCAAACTACTCGAATGATGATGTTTTTATATTAGTGCAAGCTACATCTCCATTTACCACAGACGTTGACTTTAGAAATGCTTTAGCTCAGTTTGAAAATTCAAATTACGATTCGTTATTGACATGCGTGAAGTCACATAGATTTTTTTGGAATAATACAGGTGTACCAATAAATTATGATTATAAAAATCGCCCGCGCAGACAAGATTTTGATGGGATGTTCATGGAAAATGGAGCATTTTATATAAGTAGGATTGAAAAAATAAAAGAATCTCAAAATCGTATCTCAGGGAAAATAGGAATATACGAAATGCCAGAGTATACCTCCTTAGAAATAGACTCGATAGATGATTGGAATTATGCCGAGTTTGTAATGAAAGCAATCTTACAAAAATCGAAACCAAGATTGCAAAAAATTAAACTTTTGTTGTCG
>CAYJBL010000036.1:10017-12763 GCA_964368115.1 uncultured Bacteroidales bacterium | reverse complement strand
GAAAATTAAATATAAATGCTATATTTTCAATATTCCCAACCAATGCAAAGATATATATAAATTTTATTTTCAAGCAAATAATTATATTATGTAGTAATAGTTAAATCACGCTATTATATAATATTTCATTCATTCAAGAATAATTATTCAAATTATATATTCTCCATAGTTTAGATTTAAGCACTTAATACACTAATTGCAAGAACAATACTCCCATCAATCATATCATTAATATTTAAAACTCATAGTGTCTTTCTCCAAACCATTTTATTTATCACACTAGTATAGCTTTGTATTAACTTTACTACCTTTGTTGACACATTTTCATCAATATAGTTTGGCACATCTATAGCTAAATCTCCATTTTTATTCATTTCAACTGCCAAATCTACTGCTTGTAGTACTTGATCTGTTGTTATGCCTGCCAAAATAAATACTCCTTTATCCAAAGCCTCTGGGCGTTCGGTTGAGGTTCGAATACATACTGCAGGAAACGGTAGACCTTTCGAATTAAAGTATGCTCCTTCCTCTGGCAAAGTACCACTATCCGAAACTACACAAAATGCATTCATTTGCAAGTTATTATAATCGTGAAAGCCTAATGGTTGATTTTGTATTACTCGCTTGTCAAAAACAAATTTTCGTTTTTCTATAATGTTCTTTGCACGCGGATGACAAGAATACAAAATTGGCATATCATATTTCTCTGCCATCGCATTTACTGCATTCATTAGGTTAAGAAAGTTTTGTTCATTATCAATATTTTCTTCTCTATGAGCTGATAATAATATATATTTATTCTCTTCTAAACCAAGTTCTTTTAGTATTCTGCTAGCTTTTATACTATCTAAATTCGCTGTAAGAACTTCAGCCATAGGAGAACCTGTTACATAAGTACGTTCTTTAGCCGTTCCCTCATAATTCAAATACCTTCGTGCATGCTCACTATAACACATATTTAAATCTGCAATATGATCGACAATACGTCGATTGGTTTCCTCTGGAAGATTCTCATCAAAGCACCTATTACCAGCCTCCATATGGAAAGTCGGAATATGAAGACGTTTTGCAGAAATCACAGATAAGCACGAATTTGTATCTCCAAGAACCAATACTGCGTCAGGATTTAATTCAACCATAAGCGCATATGATTTTGCAAGAACATTACCCATTGTTTCTCCAAGATCTTTACCTACTACATTTAAATAATAATCTGGTTCTCTTAATCCTAAATCTTCAAAAAATACCTGATTAAGTGAATAATCATAATTTTGACCTGTATGCACCAGAATGTGATTGAAGTATTTATTGCACTTTTTTATCACTTCTGATAGTCTTATTATTTCTGGGCGTGTACCCACTATTGTCATTAATTTTAATTTTGTCATGATGTTACTATTTGCTGTTCGATGTTTGCTTTTCGCTTTTTGCTGTTCGCTGTTCGATGTTCGCTTTTTGCTGTTCGCCTTTCGATGTTTGCTTTTTGCTTTTTGATGTTCGCGGGTTGCTAATTATTTCTTATGGTTAATATTAATTTAGACAATTGTCTTTGTAAATGATTTAATTCTTCGTCTATTTCTTTAGCTTTTTCATTAGTTATGTATTTTAATTCTAAAGCTATTGTAACATGCGTTTCAAGTTCAAAGGCTGAGCCTAATGATATTTCTAAAAATCGTGCAAAATCTTTATCTGATGTCCTAGATGCTCCTTCTGCTATATTTGCAGCTATCGAAACAGATGATCTTTGCATTTGGCTCACTAAACCATAAACTTCATGTTTTGGGAACAAATTTGTCAGTAAATATATTTCTTTTGACATTTTAATTGCTCGTATCCAAACTTCAAATTTTCTAAAATTACGCATGAGATTTTTTTGTTGTTTGTTGTTCGCTGTTTGCTATTCGCAGTTTGCTATTCGCAGTTCGCTATTCGTTATTCGATGTTTGCTATTCGTTATTCGATGTTTGCTATTCGCAGTTTGCTATTCGCAGTTCGCTATTCGTTATTCGATGTTCGCTATTCGCAGTTTGCTATTCGCAGTTCGCTGTTCGTTATTCGCTGTTTGCTATTCGCAGTTTGCTATTCGCAGTTCGCTATTCGTTATTCGATGTTTGCTATTCGTTATTCGATGTTTGCTATTCGCAGTTTGCTATTCGCAGTTCGCTATTCGTTATTCGATGTTCGCTATTCGCAGTTCGCTATTCGTTATTCGATGTTCGCTGTTCGTTAAAGCGCAATTAAATTTCCTCAAAAAAAGTATCTGGATTACTAGGATCAAAACACTCGTTACACCACATGAATGTTACCATGTCTGTATCACCAAGATTTTCGATATTATGTGTGTATCCCGTTGGAATATCAACTACTTCTATTTTTTCGCCAGAGACAAAGTATTCGATAACTTTTGCATTTGGTTCGCTTACATTCCTAAAACGGATCACTCCTATTCCACTTACTACAACAAATTTTTCATTTTTCGTATGATGCCAATGCTGACCTTTTGTAATATGTGGCTTAGATATATTTACAGAAAATTGCCCTCTATCATTGGTTCTAATTATTTCAGTAAAACTACCTCTATTGTCAATATTCATCTTTAGTGGATAACTAAAAGCATCTTTAGGAAGATACGACAAATATGTTGAATATAGTTTTTTCTCGAAAGCATTGCCCACATTTGGTACATTTAGAGTTGTTCGACTTTCTTTAAAAGAATAAAGTAATTCAACAATTTCACCTAATGTAA
>CAYJBL010000036.1:0-10007 GCA_964368115.1 uncultured Bacteroidales bacterium | reverse complement strand
ACTTCACAGAATTTACCTTTACAATTTTCTTTATCTTTTAATGCCGCTATAAGCTCATTTACAACATCATCAATATAAACAAGGTTCATTACTACTGAAGGATCGTTCACAATGATATCAAGACCAGATGCTATATTATTACAGAAAGTAGCTACTGCACTATTATAATTTGGTCGACACCACTTGCCAAAAACATTTGGAAATCTGTATACTAAAACCTTAGCTCCTGTTTCTTTTGAGTACTCAAATAATAAATTTTCTCCTGCACGTTTACTCTCACCATATGGATTATCAAGCGTAGCTTGCGATGACGAGGAAATCATCACAGGACAGGTATTATTGTATTTTTTCAGAGTATTCAATAAAGTAGACACAAAACCAAAGTTCTCCGACATAAACTCTGATTGCTCCTTTGGTCGATTTACACCTGCAAGATTAAATACAAAGTCTGCATTTTTACAATATATGTCCAATTCTGCTGGGTCGCTATCTATATCGTATTCGTAAACTTTTAGATTAGAATCTACACCATAATTTTGTGCTTTTCCTGATTGTATATTATGAAGCTGTGATACTAAATTTCTCCCTACAAATCCTTTTGCACCTGTTACTAGTATGTTCATTTTTTATTTTTTTTGATGTTCGACATTCGCTGTTCGCTGTTTGATGTTCGACATTCGCTGTTCGCTTTTTGCTTTTTGCTTTTCGATGTTCGATATTCGATGTTCGATGTTCGATGTTTGCTATTCGCTGATTATCTCACTACTTTTTGTTTTTGCATCCTATTCCTAAATCTTCACGTATAAAATTCAACTTTAATAGTAATTGTTTCATTCCCTCCACATCTAATTGTTCGGTATTGTGGGAGTGATAATCTTCTATTTTAGATGTTTCTTCGTTACCATCTGAGAAAAATTTATCATAATTAAGGTCACGATTATCACATGGGATTCTGTAGTACTCACCCATATCTTCAGCTTTTACCATTTCCTCTCGTGTTACTAATGTTTCATATAATTTTTCGCCGTGACGAGTACCAATACACTTCACCTCAGTATTTGTATTATACAATTGCCTTAATGCTTCTGCTAATATGCTAAGTGTTGCTGCAGGCGCTTTTTGGACAAAGAGGTCTCCATTTTTACCATTTTGCCAAGCATATATAACAAGGTCTACAGCATCGTCTAGTGTCATCATATAACGAGTCATATTCTCGTCGGTGATTGTTATAGGATTATTTGATTTTATTTGTTCTACCCATAAAGGGATTACCGATCCACGAGAAGCCATCACATTACCATAGCGTGTACAACAGATTGTTGTTTGCGCGTCATCACCAAGTGCACGACCTTTTGCTGTCGCTACTTTTTCCATCATTGCTTTAGAGATTCCCATCGCGTTAATTGGATAAGCTGCTTTATCTGTTGATAGTACAACTACATTTTTCACCCCATGAGAGACAGCTGAGTCTATTACATTTTCTGTACCTATCACATTTGTTTTCACAGCTTGCATAGGAAAAAATTCACATGATGGCACTTGTTTAAGAGCTGCTGCATGAAAAACATAATCAACTCCCATCATTGCCGTATCAACTGAACGTTTATCTCGTACATCTCCGATATAAAATTTAACTTTATTATTTTGAAGAGCATGACGCATATCATCTTGTTTTTTTTCATCACGAGAAAATATACGAACTTCTTTTATATCGCTATCTAAAAAGCGACGTAACACAGCATTCCCAAAAGAACCTGTACCACCTGTAATCAACAGGATTTTATCTTTAAATATTGACATAATATATTTTTACTTTCTAACAAATTTAATCAGTCTAACCAAAACTACCATACTCAGTAAAGACATGATAACTCCAATTACTCCCGCCGTCAAATCATTTATATTAAACGCGCGATATGGCAAGCACATTTGAGCCAACTCAAAAGCTGCAATCATTATTATTCCCAAGATAAACCACCATACACATCGAAATTTTTCTCGCCATATAAATCTCCCTACCCACATCCAAGGTAGCGCAACCATAACATGCACTAAATAATCTCCTCTCAGGCTAAGTATCGTAATATCATTCAACTTTGTCGAACTATTCCCAATAGGAACTAACATTAGTAATGCTAGGGCTATTAAATAAAATACAGCTAATAATTTTAAAAGTTTTTGCATACAACAACAATTTAAATATAATCACTTATGAATTAGCTTTATCTAAAATTTCAAACAATGATCCAACAAAATAGAAAGGCATATTTATTAATCGAAAAACTTTGCCCGCCGAAGTTGTTACACTATCTATTGAGAATGGATTTGACCAAACCCTAATAGCTATATCGTGATTGGCACTCTCCATAAAAATATGTAAGGACTTTAATTTGGCATTATGTCCCGACTTTACTTCTATTGGAATAATTTTATTGTCGTATTGTATTAAAAAATCAACTTCCGCTTGGGAACTTTTTTCAGCTCGTACCCAAAAGTGTCTTTTTGCTGACACCCTATCATCCAATGCTAAAATTTCTTGAGCGACAATTTGTTCCGCAATATGACCTCGCCAAGCATCTAATATATCTTTTGCTCCAAATACCTCTTTTTGTAAGTTCACAGCATAATTTATTAAACCGGTATCAAACCATATTAATTTAGGAGAACGATTTAATCTTGGAGAAATCGGAACTGACGACTCTGTTGTTGGATAAACAAGTTCTAACAATAAGGTCTTTTCTAATGTTCGAAATGCTTCGCCCATTTCTCTCGATTTGTAGTTTGAATTCGCAAACCTCTCAAAAGTAATTATTTGAGCAGCATAAGCCCATCCATAATTCAAAATATGACGAATTACATTGGTTGCAGTATTATTTTTTGCATACTTTTCTACATCATCTTTATACCCCTGTAGAAGAGACTCATAAATAGCATTAAGTGCCACTAAATCCTTCGATTTTGCATAATGCGCAACCACTTCTGGCATTCCACCTATTAAAGTATAAGTATTAAAATACTCCATCGCCCTAGCATGCAACACTGGCGGAAATGTGCCATCTTCTATTGCATTTGCTAATTCAGACTCACCTAACGCTCCTAAGAACTCTGTAAACGTACAAGGGCGAATAGCCATATATTCTACCCTACCTACTGGAAATGAGATATGCACATCCATCAAACTCTCTAAAAGAGAACCCGCTGCAATCACATAAATTTCAGGGATTTCCTCGTAAAAATAGCGAAGTTTTGATACAGCTTGTGACGAATTTTGTATTTCATCAATAAATAAAAGTATTTTCCCTTTTTTTCTCTTTTTTCCACTATACAAAAACAAAGCAACTAATAGTTCATCTACTGTAGCAGAATCGCTAAAAATAGAAACAAGTTGTTCGTTTTCAAGATTTACATATAAATAATTATCAAACTCTTTACTGAACTCATTTATCAAGGTCGTTTTTCCAACTTGACGAGCTCCACGTAACACCAAAGGTTTTCTATTTGCACCTTCCGACCACTTAACTAATTGTTTTATAAGTTTTCTGTAAAACATAACTAACCTACATTTTCAAACTACAAATATATATAAAATATTTTAATTTGTAATAAAGTAAGGGTAAAAACAAGTATTTTTTGTATCAAAGTCAGGGTAAAATTAAGAGTTTTTTGTAATAAAGTTAGGGTTAAAACAAACTATTTCTGTAACAAAGTAAGGGTCAAAATAAACAATTTTTGTATCAAAGAAAAGGATAAATTATGTATTTTTCGTAACAAAGTAAGGGTTAAATTGAAATACTTTTGTAACAAAGTTAGGGTCAAAACAAATAATTTTTGTATCAAAAGAAAGGATAAATTATGTGTTTTTTGTAACAAGGTAAGTGTAAAATTGAAATATTCTTGTAATAAAACCAAGGATAACTAGTCGCAAATAGATTGATTTCGTTTTGCTATATCACTCTATTATCTAATAATACTAGCATTAAATGCAAAGTGTGCAATAAGTAAGAGATAGCTATTGTTTTGTGTTTTTTCGCATTTATTTCTTGGAATTAGGAAACAGATTTACTCGAACTGCAATCTTAATTTAACACTAGCTTAATCGAAGTATGGAAACTCCTTGAAAATTACAGTAACAAATTAGCAATTTGATTTTACTTTACTTTAAGCATCGCATACTTAACCAAATTCTTAACATTTTGCAGACATAGTTCCTTGATGTTCTGAAACATATTATCCGTCCAACGCTGCGGATGCGTGGTCATCATAAGTTTTTTGGGGAAAGTTCCATTTTCCAATGCTTTGATGATGTCAGTAGTGGCGTGAAATACTAAGCCCTGCTTTATCCATTCATCTTGATATTGCGGGATTTTATCGCGTACGCTTACCTTGTATCCGTCCCAGCAGCGACCAGTGTCTGTGATATAGAAAAGATCGGAGAAATCTGTGTCGAAGTCGGCTTTGCAGGCATAACAAATAAAAAAAAAACTATGGAGCTACTAGATTTTTACCTAAGTAATTTTACATTTACATCCTTAACTCTTATGAATTCATACCCTTTCCTCTTCCAAAATGCCACCTCCTTTTCAAGTAAAGGGAGTCCTGTATGACCTAAATGCCTTAGTTTTAATTTACGACGAAGCACATCTGACAATAAATAGGATATATAATTTCTCGCTCTCCTTTGTGGTTTAATGGACAAATCTTCCTCATCTATAAACTCGTTAGGATGTGTCAGGAAGTTTATAACCTTCCTGTTACTCCCTTTGGTTTCCATGTATAATAATTGGCGTATTAATGCTGTCAAGCTTGGTGAGATTCTCATAAAGGTACCAATATAAGGAAAAACGAAAGACGCAACAGGAACTTCTATTAAGCCTGAGCTTCCTCTTCTCGCAAGATTATTCTCCGATGTATAATACGGTTCACGTGGAGCTCCAAACCACTGCAATTTATCTTTACTCCCTAACGACATAAACATATCCACACGCTGTGGGGCAATAGAGCTATCATACTTAAACTCGCATTCAATGAGAGCTTGTGGTGTATCTTTATTTACACGCAGTGCAGGAGAACGAAAAGATATTACTTCCTCTCCTGATATATCTTCTAATATTTTTTTACCTAACGAAAGATGCTCTATCTGCTGCTCTAAAGGCATCGAATCAAATGCAAAATTATGGTCATGCGTTAGGCCATGCAATGCTACCTCATGTCCCGCCCGTTGCACCATCTTAACTATTTCAGGACAGCGCTGTGCAAATTTTGCAATATAAAAAAAGGTCGTCTTTACTTCATACTTTGCGTATAAATCAAGTAGCCTAGGCATTCCTTCGGCAAGCACTTTCTCACCTGTTTCATGGCGGAGTCCTCCGTTTAGCAGGGAGGTGGTTTCTACATCGTTGGTAAAGAGGCAATTTTTCATTACATTCACCATTTAATGATTGAAGCACCGTACGTCCATCCACTACCCACTGCGGCAAACAGTACTATATTCCCTTTTTGCAGTTTTCCTGCTTTATTCATCTCGTCAAGAAGAATAGGGATTGTCCCTCCCGAAGTATTGGCATAGTGTTCCATATTGTGCATTACCTTTTCAAACGGCAACCCCACTATCTCTGCTGTCTTTTTTAATATTCTAATACTTGGCTGATGAGGAATCATAATATCAATATCACTAATAGTCAAGCCCGTATCTTTTAACACTTGATTGATTGCTATAGGCAATACCTTTGTGGCAGAATTAAATACACTCCTCCCATTCATTTGAAAATACTGCATATCCATATTTTCTGCATTTAAAGGAATCTCTGAACCACCACCTGGTATAGTAAAACCAAGCATCTCTTCTCTTGTTTCTGTATACAGTCTATATGCAAGAAAACCTTCTGTTGCATTAGCCGAAGAAAGTACGGCAGCACCAGCACCATCACCAAAGAAAACAGCATCTCTTCTGGTCCAATCAGTAATTTTAGAAAAGGTATCAGCTCCAATAACCAATACATTACAATATACTCCCGAGGCTATATATTGTGAGGCTACAGACATACCGAATAGAAAACCGCTACATACTGCTGCAATATCAAATGCGGCCGCATTATATGCCTTTAGTTTATTTTGAACAAATACAGCTGTTGATGGGGCTTTCCTATCAGGTGTTGCCGTTGCGACAATAATTAACTCAATATCGTTACTTGTTAAACCCGCATCTTCAATTGCTCTTCTACCTGCTTCTGTTGCAAGGTCACTTGTTGCTTGTTCAGGCAATGCAATACGACGTTGCTTAATCCCAACATTATCATATACCCACTGTGAATTGGTTGAAACAGTTTGCTCAATAAATTCATTAGTATACACAGTTTCGGGAACATAAGAACCAGTTCCGATAATTTTTACATTTCTAATAACTTGCTTCATAAAATTATATTTATTTTTTAAATCCTACAGGAATACCATCTTTCATTTCAAACTCTTTTAGCACTTTGGCTGGAACACCACCTACAAATGTATTTGCTGGCACATCTTTTGTTACCACAGAACCAGATGCCACAATTGCACCTTCACCAATGGTTACCCCAGGTAATATTATTACCCCTATTGCTATCCACGCATTTTTCTTTATAATTACAGGTGCTAAAACAGACTCTGAGAGAAATTTGTGATACGACAGCGGTTTACTATGCGTTAATATAAAATTTTGACCTGCTATGGAAACATCGTCTTCTATTACAAGAAAATTAGGATAAACATCATCTATCGTTACTAAAGGTCCAATATGAACCCTTTTCCCTATTTTAACTCCTCGCATTCTATGTAATTTCACTCTTAAACCACTATAAGGAACCATTCTTGATATTTGTTGCAAAAAGAAGTCCATGAATCTCCTATATAGGAATCTAGGCATCGCCATAAACCCCTTATAACCGTGTTCTCTTGCGGTTCTTTTCCAAGCTTGAAAAAAACTTCGTTCAACATGATTTGGGAGAGGTTGCTTTTCAAAAGGCAAAAAATCTTTCATTGTTTTTTGTTTTAATATATTCCACCATTAATGTCTATAGAAGTGCCATTTGTATATGGACTATCTATTAAGTAATTAATAGCATTTAAAATATTATTAGGATTTCCAAATTCATGACAAGGAATGTTCTGAAGTATATTGGCATGATACTTTTCCGGAACATCACTTATTGTCATCCCTAGAGAGAAATACCCTAAATTTAAGTTATTAATAGTAATTCCATGTTCTGCATTTTCTTTAGCAATTGACTTTGTCATTCCCCATAAGGCAGCCTTTGACGCAGCATACGCACTTGTTCCGGCCATTCCTGACTGGGCGACTACTGATGATAAATTAATAATTCTACCGTATTTTTTTTCGTACATCAATGGTAGTACTTTTGAAATCACATTGAATGTACCTACTATATTTACATCTATAATATTTCGCCACTTATCCAAGTTGGCCTTCCTTGCTAAAACATTGTAATTCATGCCTGCACAATTAATTAAAATAATTTCATCATGTACTGATGCATTATTAGTAATCCAATTTTGCACTACATCATTGTCAGTAACATCTACTTTCGTGTAGACATCCATCAATTCTGTTGGCTGGGTTGAAGAATAAGTTCCAAACACCTTATAATCACCGTTACTCCTAAATGATTTTAGCAAAAACGCTCCTATACCCCGCGATGCTCCTGTTATAAATATTTTTTTCATTTTATTTTCCAGTAAAATTTTGTAATTGCTGCATATACTTTAGCCACAAGTTTATTATTTTTAGATAATAACTTCACTCTGATTCTTGCATTTTCTCGCACAAAAAGGTAGCACCACAGAAAAGGATTGTTCGTCCAAAGTGTGTGTGCTAGAATCATTGCTTGGTGGGGAAAATTATCATTTTGGATAGAAGTGATTATTTCTTGAGTTGAGTGGAAAGTAATTCCAAACTTATTCTCAACAACGTCACGTACTGCATATTTACCACCATCCCAAGCATAACCTGTATCTGTGATATAAAATACTTTATTAAAATCAACAGACAAATAAGGTTCTCCTATTAATCCAAAATCAGAAAGTTTATAAGCTTTCCATAAATCTCTATTATCATACTTCGATGTTGAACTTCCGTGCATACAGACTGTCCTAACTGGATAATATGTTCGAAAATAATCTAGATTCAATTTAAAATCATCTATCGCTTTTTCTTTATCTCCGTTATGTAAAGAAAGTGTTTCATAATGATATCCGACTTCATGCCTCATCGCTACTATATTTTTTATAATTTCTGGGTTATCACTTTGCTTAACCTTACGAAAATAGTATGTCGCTTTGATGCCTAGTTTATGTTCTACCTCAGCCATTTTAATGGCATTAGTAGCGTATTCATCCACATCATGTCGCAAAATTATATATTTTTCAGGTCGTTGACCTTCACAATATTTCCTAAAAGTAATAAACTCATAATCATTACTAAGAAATGATTCCAACAGTTTTTTGTATATTTTTAATGTAAAATCCATAGCTATTTAAAGTTATATTGATAATACGGATTCTCTTTCATAATTCTCTTGCTTTCTGGGTAGTTTTCTATAAACCATACAAGAAAGGCAGTTACATCTATTTTATCCTGCAGCAGAGTCAAGGATTTTCTTCGCCACTCCTGTTTTAACTCCGTATAGTCCTTTTTTACAATTTCTACTGCCTTTTGTATTGCTTTATTTTGATCAACCATCGATTCGCTAAAACAATAACACAAGTCATAACGCTGTTCTTGTTCAAGAAGATATAAAGATACTGTATCATGATTAATTACGCTAGGGACAGCTAATATTGAGCTTTCCGCAGGAATTGTAAAACTTTCTCCCCAAACCAAGGATGCAAATGCTAATGCATCATGGATTTTTTCTGGTGAAATATTAATTCTATGCTGTTCTAACTCTTTTGGGAGTTCGCCTTCGGCAGATATAAAAACCTTCGCATATTTGGAAAGGAGTTCTACTGCTTTGATTTTGTTTTCATATGCAATTCCTTTATGTCCTATATCGTGAGATGCATTCCAAGCGACGAAACGAATAATCACATACTTCTCTCCTTCATTCACTCCTAAATCGTCCAAAATTGATTTATCTGGAGTAAATCGATTTGGATGAAGGTACATTAATTCATGATACCCCGCATAAGATATTGTCTTTGGATCATTCGATAATGGGTTTTCATAATCGGAAGTAAAGATTACATCAGTACATGGCTTATATAATCGTATTTGTTCAAAATTAAAAGTGTCTTCAAATGCAATATGTGGTTTTCCTAATAGTTGAGAGGCATGCGCTGCATACATCGAACCATGACTTAAAAAAATATCAGCCCTAAACTTCTTTGCTGTCATATATTCTAGGTACCCAAACTTTAGTATCCCCATAATTTTCCCTAAAGTTGATTTATATTTCTTACCAAAAGAAACATACTCAAAACCTTCCTTCTTTAGAAGTGCTATCTCAAACTCTTTATCTCTACAAGTAAAAAGTACTTTATGTTTCTTTGCTAGCATATCATGGGCGAAATGTTTAAACATATGCACATGCGCTGGATGACCTATATCTATTAGAATATTCATTATTTCCTTTTTAAAAATTTCACTCCTAGTTTCCCAACACTATAAAGCATGGGATTTAGCACACATAAAAATCTACCATGTTCTACAAGTTCTCCTCCAAATTTCGATTTAAAATCTCTTACTCCATAATCTTCATCTGGTTTACCTGCACCCATAAAATCGAAACGCTGTATACCATTTGAATTTCCATACTCCATGGCTGCCCATGTAGATAAAATAGAAGGATAACAGTCCTTATATTCACTATCCATTCCTGCCACGAAAAATTCATAAATAACTTTTTCTTCGATGATAGGACACATAATTCCACCTATCACTTTATCGTCCTTTTTAATTAACAAATATTTACCTCTTTTTTGCGTAAAAAATTTATGAAAAAATTCATAAGGGAGGA
>CAYJBL010000035.1:0-13264 GCA_964368115.1 uncultured Bacteroidales bacterium | reverse complement strand
TCAAATTTCACAACTGGATCTAATATTGATACCGATTCTGGATTTCCTACAAAATCTGCTCGTGGCACCGAATATATTTCTATCATATCTTCGTATGTTGTAGTAGTTCTACATCCAATTGATGTTAGTATTTCTAGGCTTACATCATAAGTTCCTGATTCCTCATAAGTATACATTGGATTTTGTTCATCAGAAGTTTTTCCATTTCCAAAATTCCAAGTATATGTAGCTTCTGGCTGTGGTGTTTCTACGGTAAAGTTAAAATCACCTGGAGGGCAAGAACTTGTTTTATCGACTACAAATGCTGCTTGTGGCAAATCTCTTACTGAAACATAAACAGAGTCTACACCAAATGGCGATCCACAATCATCTCTCACTTTAAAATGATACCATGCAGATTCTTCTGGTTTAAATGTATGTGGAATATTCACCATGTGATTTTCAAATATAATTGTATATGGCCCGCCATTTCCACCTATCATATCCATATCTACTACAATATCTTCACCTTTACAAATAGTATCTTTATCACTTTCGATATTTACAATATGAATAACTGGATTTACATTTACTACAATACTTTTTGGATCTCCAATGCAATCGTGCGCATCTGTCACATCAACCGTATAAGTTGTAGTTTCTAATGGACTAGCATTTAGTGTTTCGCCATACCACAATGTACCGTCAGAACCTGACCAAACAAAATCGTATGGACTTGTTCCGCCTGTTGCTGACACTTGTGTTATAAACGTTTCTCCTTTACATATAGTTCCACCCCATGGAGTAGAAATATATATTTTCTGTGGTTGTGCCACTACTGCAGTAGCATAATGAGTACAGTTGTTTGCATCTACTACTGTCACAGTATGCACACCTGCATGTACAGATGTAGAATCTTCAAAACTTCCAAAATTCCACTCATATACGTATGTATTTTCTCCATTCTGAACAAATGGAACTCCTCCTTCAACATCTACATCCACAAAACCGTCATCATAGCCAAAACAAGATGTTGGTCCTGAAGTTGTGGTTAATATAATCGTATCTGGTTCTGCTATTTAAAATACTTGTTTAGCTCCACAACCAAATAAATCAGTAACACTCACGGTATATTCACCTGCACATAAATCATGAATTTGATTTATTTCTGGTGCAACATTAAAACCATCCCACGAATATAAAAATGGAGCTGTTCCTCCGTTGATAGAACCAATGATTGCTCCTCCTGTGCATAAACCATGACATAAGACATCAACTTTTTGAATATTATATGTTATTGGCTGACTAACTGTCACGACACAAGATTTTGGAGTATTTGAACAACCATTTGCATCAGTGGCTGTAACTGTGTAAGTTTTCGTTTGTAATGGTGCCTCTTCTCTGATTCCGACATTCAATGTTTCTTCGTCATACCATGAATATGAATACGGGGCTACACCACCAAATGTTGTTACTTCAATTGTTGTTGTATCACCAAAACAAATTCCATGATTTTCTGTAATTGTATAATAAAACAATGGCGGTTCTTCTATAAATACATTATCCTCTCCAGTACACCCATTTGCATCGGTTACTGTTACTGAATAATTTCCAGGATATAATTGAGATATAGTCTCTGTCGTAGCTAAAGTACTCCATGCATAAGTATACTCAGGAACTCCGCCTGCTATCACTGCTGTTGCTTCTCCATCATTTTCACCAAAACATGAAATATTATCGGATGATATTTCTACCTGTAAATCTGGAGATTGAACAACTTCAAAACAAAATGTATTTTGACATGAAGTCCCTAAATCTGTTGCTGTTAGGCAATAATTCCCTGCTTCTGTTATTACTACTGAAGATGAAATATATCCGTTCGACCATTCGTAAAGAAATGGACCTACACCTGAAACCAACTCAAATGCAGCATTTATTGTTCCTCCTACACAAATTGCAGTATCATAATCCACATTAAAACTAAACATATTACTCACCTCTATTTCATCCACCTCTGAACAATTACCATAGGATACCGAACATGAGTATGTTCCAGATGAATTTACTGTAATACTTTGAGTTGTACTATTTGCTGGATCGTTCCAATCATAAGTTGCATTTGCAGGATTTATTCCAATTACATTTGCCGTCAATTGAACCTCATCATCGCATGTTGAACCTGTAGATCCAATATTCATTGAAAAGCTATTGCCACCAAATATTGTATAATTTATTACCGTATCTCCACATGATGCATCATTATCGGTTACAGTTACTGAATAAGATCCTGCTCCAAGATTAGGTTCAAACAAGCCTGTATTTGATGATGAACTCCACGCTACTGTTGGATTCCCACCACATGATGAAATTATTGTTAGCGCTGCCGAACCTATTTGCCCACAAGCATTATCAACAGTTACTAAATTCACTCTTAACATTGGGATTTCTTCCCAAACTGCATACAAATCAAGATCTTCATCTATAATTACCATGGCTTGATTTATATAAACTACAACTCCAACTGCAGAAGTTGCCCATCCCATAAATTCGTAACCAGACCTTGTAAATGCGTTTGGATTTATTGCTTGAGCTTCTCCTTCTATAAAAATTTGAGAATTCATAAATCCATTTCCACCATTTGCGTTGAAATTAACAGTATATATTGTTGATGTAATTTCGGTCCAAACAGCATACAGGTTTATATTTGATGTTGGTGTAATCGTTTCTTGATCAACATACACTACTGCGCCAGAAGCCGATGTTGCCCATCCTGAAAATATATATCCATCTCGAACAAATGTATTTTGCTTTAGTGCTTGAGGCACATTTTCCTCAAAATATTGTGGTGTCATATCTCCTGAGCCGCCGTTTGAATAGAATCTCACCATGTAAGTTGCTGGAGGAGCTTCTTCCCAAACTGCATAAAGTGTTATATCTGCTAAAGGCGAATAAAGATCCTGATCTCCCAAAACCGCCTGCCCAGTTGGCGATGTAGCCCAGCCTGCAAATACAAAACCTGCATTTGTAAAAACACTTTGACTCAAATTCTGAGGAATTCCTTCTGTAAAAACTTGCGCAGGCATTACTCCCGATCCGCCATTAGAATTAAAACTTACTATATGTGTTTCCGCTGGAGGACCTCCAACATCTCCTGCATTTATTGTTGATGTATTGCCACAAATGTATGCGTGATCTTTATAAATAAAAGCTGTTCCTGTAAAATTTACTCGAATCCAGCCATAACATGTTGTTGTTCCATCTAAAGAAAATCTCACGGCCAAGTATTGATCTGTACCTTGCTCAAGACTTGCATTTCCGCCTCCCCAACCATCGTGACTACAATCGCCTTCTCCAATCCAATTACATGTCGAATTTATTGGAAATCCAGCATCTACAAATTCTGGAGTATCCCAACCCATACCATCTGGCAATGGCGTTCCTAATGCGTGAATATTATTATTCTCTTGCCCTGGATCCCAGTATGAAATATAATCCCCAGGATTCGTCATTCCAAAAGCATCAATTGTAAATTCAAAATTCCCGTCTTGGTTAAAATCTATTCCGTCTGGTGTTCCATCAGGAATGTCTACATAATTTATCTGCGCCTTTAATACACTTGCAAATGCAAGAAAAATGCCTAATAGTATTATATATTTGTTCTTCATGTTAAAGCCTTATGTAATAACAACTCAATTTGCTTTGCTAAATAATCTACAAATTTAAAAAAAATAACTTATACTTCAATCAAAGTGCTACATTATTTTTCGCATCAATATTTTTAACAAAAGATAAGACTATAAAATTATATTTTAGTTGCTTTTTTTTCTACATAATTTCGCTTAACTCCAACCAACGCATCTCTTTCTCTTCCATCGCATTAAGTAAAGCCCCCAATTTTTCCGAACATTTTATTAATTCTTCCGAGTTTAAATTTCCTGTATTTAATTTCTCTTCTAAATTTTGTTTTTCTTGCTCTAATATTTTCAGTTCTTTTTCTAAGTTTTCAAATTCTGTTTTTTCTTTAAAGCTGGCTTTCTTTTTATTTTTTTCTGGTTCTTTATTTGGTTGTTTTTTTTCTTTCTTTTTTGGAATTTCGACGGATGATGTATTTATTTATTCGTATAATTTTGAGATTCTAAATTGTGTGTAATTCCATGGAAAGTCTGATATTTCACCATTTTCTTTAAATACAAAAATATGATTTACTATTTTATCCATAAAAAACCTATCGTGCGAAACAATTATCACACTTGCATCTGTACTTATAAGATAATCTTCTAACACCTGCAAAGTCATTATATCCAAATCGTTTGTGGGCTCGTCCATTATCAATAAATTTGGCTGCTGCATTAAAACTGTACACAAATACAATCTTCTTTTTTCCCCTCCGCTGAGCTTTCTGATATAATTATGTTGCATTTCGGGTGGGAATAAAAAATGCTGTAAAAATCCAGATGCACTAAGTGTTTTTCCATTTTTCAACTTAACAGTTTCTGCTATTTTTTTCACTACATCTATTGGTTTTGTATCATCGTCAAAATTTATTCCATCTTGTGTGTAATAAGCAATTTTTACGGTTGTTCCTATTTCGACACGTCCTTTGTCGGGGTTACTATTTCCTGTTAAAATATTCAACAAACTTGTTTTTCCACTTCCATTTTTACCAACAATCCCAATTTTTTCGCCCTTTGCAATTTTATACGAAAAATCGCTAATTATTCTTTTCTCTCCATACGATTTAGAAATATTATAAATATTGATTACATTCTTACCAAGTCTATCTGTTGCAACACCTATGCTTAGCTTTGTGTTATCAATTTTTTGTGATGCTTTCTCTTGCAAATCATCAAACGCATCTATTCTAAATTTTGCTTTTGTTGTTCTGGCTTTTGGCATTCTCGACATCCACTCTTTTTCGGTTCGCATTAAATTTTGTGCTCTGTCGATATTTGCTTGTAAATTTTCTATTCTTTCTTGCCGCTTTTCTAAGAAATATGAATAATTACCATTGTATGTGTATAGTTTTCCTGCATCTATTTCAATAATCACATTACACACTCTATCTAAAAAATATCTATCATGCGTAACCATAAACAGAGTTATATCTGAACTAGATAAATACCCTTCGAGCCATTCTATCATATCTAAATCAAGATGGTTTGTCGGCTCGTCAAGTATCAATAAATCGGGACTGCTAATTAAAGTCCCAGCTAGAGCAACTCGTTTTTTTTGCCCTCCACTTAATGTCCCTATTTTTTGAGAATAATCGAAAATATTTAATTTACCAAGAATCTGTTTCACCTTTGCCTCATAGTCCCACGCATTAAGTGCATCCATTTTATCTAATAATTCGTGCATCTCGGCAGTATCTCCATTTTGCAAAGAATCATTATATTTTCGGATTGTTTTAATTGTTTCGTCTTCTTGAAAAAAAACTGCATCAATTACACTTTTATGTTCATCTAAACTAACATCTTGCTGAAGATAAGCAATTTTCAAATCACGCTTTTTGCTAAGACTTCCTGTATCTCCTGTATCTAATTCAGCAAGAATATTTAAGAGTGATGTTTTCCCTGTTCCATTTTTTGCCACCAAGGCTATTCTTTGAGATTCGGAGATATTGATATTTATTCCTTCGAAAAGCAATTTCTCTCCATACCTTTTGCTTAAATTTTCTGCTTGTAAATAGCTTATCATATTATGATTTATTCTTCGTCATTAAAAATATCTGGGCGTAATTCTTTAGTTCGCTGTAGCGAGGTGCTTTCTTTCCATTTGTTTATTTCGGCGGGATTTCCCGAAAGTAGAATTTGCGGAACTTCCCATTCATTGTAAACTGCTGGACGCGTATATACTGGCGGAGCTAGAAGTCCATCTTGAAACGAATCCGACAATGCCGACTCTTCGTTTCCGATTGCACCTGGTAATAACCTCACTACACTATCGCACATTACCGCAGCGGCAAGCTCACCACCTGTTAGCACAAAATCGCCAATCGAAAATTCCTCGTCAATAAAATTATCTCGTATTCGCTGATCAACACCTTTGTAATGTCCACATAAGATTATTATATTTTCTAGTGTTGAAATTCTATTCGCATGAGACTGATTCCATTGTTGAGCATCGGGAGAGGTGTATAATACTAAATCGTAATTTCGCTCGGATTTTAATTTTGTTAAAATTCTTTCTACGGGTTCTATCATAATTACCATACCTGCTTCACCACCATAAGGGTAATCATCTACCTGCTTGTGTTTGCCGATGCCATAATCTCGCAAATCGTGAATATGTATTTCGGCTATGCCTTTGCCTACCGCTCGTTTTACTATCGAATAATTTAACGGACTTTCTAATATTTCGGGCAATACGCTTATTATATCTATTCGCATAAAGTAAGTTTGTTTGATTTTTTCAAAACTATTTGCAAATGTAGAAAAATATAATCATGTATTTGTATCTACGCAAAAAACTAATTCTCCTTTTTTGATTGAAAATTTTCAAGTACATTTGAAAATTTTTATATTTGTCAAAAATTTTCAGTTATGATTGAAATTTTAAATTCTATACGAAAATATAATTATTGGAATAATAACAATGTCGATTCTGGTTACAAACGTTTGCAATATACCGAAAAAATAGGTCAGTATCTTGGCAATAAATTAGTAAAAGTTTTAGTTGGGCAACGGCGTGCGGGGAAAAGTTACATTCTACGCCAAATTGCAGCAAAACTTATCTCAGACGGCGTAAACAGCGAAAATATACTTTACATAAATAAAGAATATATTGAGTTAATTACTCTCAGAAGCGCAACTGAATTAGAGCAGCTTTATAAAGCGTACCAAAACGAATTTAAGCCACAAGGTAAAGTTTATATTTTTATTGATGAAATTCAGTATATTGACGAATGGGAGCGATTTGTAAATTCTCATTTTCAGGATTTTGCCGAACATTGCGAATTGTTTATTAGCGGTTCAAATTCAAATTTACTTTCGGGCGAATTAGCAACTTTGCTTTCGGGGCGGTATGTCGAGTTTAAAATATTTCCGTTTAGCTACACCGAATATTGCGGCATCACAAAACAAGACAATGGAATAAACAGTTACAAAAACTATTTGCATAGTGGTGCTTTACCAGAGTTGTTTAACCTACCTAGCGACGAAATGAAGCAAAACTATATTTCGTCAATTAAAGATACTGTTATGCTTCGAGATATTGTTGGGCGGTACAAAGTTAAGGACATAAAACTATTAGACGATTTATTTGTATATTTGGTGAATAGTGCGGCAAATATTATATCTATAACCAACATAATCAACTATTTTACATCGAAAAAACGTAAAACAAATTACGAAACTTTATCGTCTTATATCAATTATTTAGAGAGTTCTTTTTTGGTACATCGTGCCGAAAGATACAACATCAAAGGTAAAGATACTATTTCGGGTAATTGTAAATATTATCTCAACGACCTTGGTTATCGTAATTATTTGTATTCTGGATATGGCTACGGTGTTGGTTATTTGTTAGAAAATGCCGTTTATTTAAGTTTGCGCCGAGCTGGTTACAATGTTTATGTCGGAACGATTAAAGATGTAGAAGTCGATTTTGTCGCAATAAAAGGAGATGAAAAGTTGTATTTTCAAGTAACCTATAGTCTTACGGAAGACCAAACCGCAGAAAGAGAATACCGTTCGCTAAAATTCATTGAAGATAATTTTGAAAAATATGTGGTAAGTATGGACGATTATAAAATTCCAACAAACGAAGGAATAAAACACGTAGCTGCATGGCAATTAGATAAGCTATTAATTAAAGACTTGCGAGATTGACGCGATTTTAGTGAAGAAAAACAAAAAAGAGTACAATCAAATTAAAGTAGTAATAATTACAAAAAAGAATGTACTATGAAATCATTAGAAAATAAAAACGAGAAAATGTTTTTTCAACTTTAAAGACGAAAAAAGTCGATGTTTTATCAATTTTGGTGAAAGTAATGAAGATAATTGTTTTATACGAAGTTGCGGTTCTAAATGTGTAAAAAATAGCGTAAGAGACTAAATTGAAACCCAATTTCCCAACATACCACCAATTAGACGCAATGAATAACACTTTGTAATTACCCTAAAACACAACACATTATAACAAAAAAAAAACGATTTTTTGTTATTTTTTTAAATAATTTGTTTTATCTTTATGGGGTGAAAAGTTATCTGATGAAACGTACATGAAAAATACTCGTTGTATATTGCTTCAAAAACAAAGGTGTTTTTCATAGAAAGTTCCATCTGACCGATGAAATAATTAAAAAACTAACCGATGAAAAAAATTATTACTATTTCGATTCTATTACTAGCAACATTAAATGCTGTAGCACAAGAAATCAGTATTCAAGGCACAATTTCCGCATACGAAAACGGCAAAACCGAAGCGGTTAGTTTTGCGACAGTAGCAGTTTATCCCGCAGGAGATAGTTTAAATTCTATAAATCACACAATTACAGACCTAAAAGGGAGCTACCTTCTTGATGGTTTTGAGGTAGGAAATTACGAAATTAAAGTTTCGTGTATGGGTTATCAGTCTGTCAACCAAAAGATAAAACTCGATACTTCGGCAAATAATATTGTAATACAAAATTTTACTCTAAATGTAGAAACCTACAATTTAGATGAAGTAGAAATTACTGCGGAAACAAAAAAGCAAGAACTCGACCGAACTATTTACACAATCACGAAGTCGGATTTAGAAGTTTCGACACACTCTATCGATTTGATGAGCAAGGTTTCGCGCTTGTCGTACGATGCAGTAAATCAAAAATTATCTTCGCAAATGGGTAATATAAAAATTCTCATCAATGGAGCAAGTGCAACCGAACAAGATCTTCTTGCATTAGATGCTGATTTAGTAAAAAATATCGAATTTTATGACTTTCCTCCTGCCAGATATGCAGGCTATGCAAGCGTTGTAAACGTTATCACGAAAGAACTTAACAGAGGTTTTTCTGGAAACATAAACGTTTCGCACGCAGCAACAACAATGTTTGGCAACGATAACATTTATCTAAAATATAATTGGGGACTGAACCAACTTTCGCTAAACGCGTCGACAAATATACGTGGTTACGACGATGTTACAGATAGTATAGTTTATCGTTTTACGCACAAAGGTGTAGAATACGACCGCACCGAAATTACTAATTCACCGTTTGGATATAACGACAACAAAATTACGCTCCAATATACTCGCAATGTGGAAAATAAATACCTTTTACAAACGACTTTCTCTCCTAATTTTCAAACAAGGTATAATGATAGCGAAGGAACTGTTTTGCAAAAAATCGGAGAAGAAGAAATTAATCGTACGAAACAATCCGAAAGTACAAATTATACATTTAGACCTGCTCTTGATATTTTTACAAACATTTACCTATCTAAACAACAGCAACTTACGCTAAACCTTACTGGAACTATGTTTTATGCTGGCGGCTCTTCATTTTTAAAAGAATGGGACACAAATAATCCTAATGACATTTTATTACTCAACGAAATAGACCAAACAAATAACAAACAATCGGTAATTTTTGATGCAGAATACAGCATTCCATTACCATTTAAAGCAAGATTAGCAATTGGCAACAAACTAACTTACGAACACCTTTTTTCGACCGTAGAAAGCACTTTATCCACAGGCGATTACTTTATTGATTTGGTCAAAAATTATACGTATGCCGAAATATCAGGAAATTACAAATCTTTTATGTATAGAGCAACATTAGGTTTGGATTATTTTTCAAATCAAGACGACAATACATCTTACAATAATTTAACATTTTCGCCAATACTATTGCTCGGCTATTCGTTAAACAAAAACCATTCGTTACGAGTATTTTATATGCGATATACCACAAATCCATGGCTTTCGGCACTTAGTCCGAATAAAGTTTTTGTAAGCGAAGGAATTGTAAGAGAAGGGAATCCAGACCTCATAAACGGAGTTGGCGATTATGCTTATTTGAATTATTCGATGACTTATGACAAGATAGAACTTTATTTGAATGGACGTTACTTATATTTGGATAATCCGATAAATTCGTTTTACATAGAATCTGACGACTATATTATTATGCGTAGCGAAAATGCAAATTCATTGCAAAGATTCTTAGCTGATGCTTCGGTACAATTTATTCCATTTAAAGACAGATTGTTGGTTTTTGGTGCAAACGGAAGCGTAATTAACTCCATCGTGGATAGCGACCAAACTGGGGTAATTTCTCATTTAGGCTATAGCTTAAGCTACAATGTTCAAATGAATTACAAAAAATTTACATTGAACTATAATGGTAATATTCCAATGTGGAGTTTTAGTTTTCCATACATTTCGCTTAACGAACGAGCATCGAATCTTAGTTTATATTATGGCTATAAAAACTTTACTTTTTCGGCAGCTTGCTATTGGTTCTTAACTAAAACAATATACCAAACAAAAACTCTTGATGAAAGTATGGTGTATTATGGTAGTTTAAGACACATAAAAGACAACGATTCGATGTTTACTTTGGGAGTAAGTTGGCGTTTTAGCACAGGCAAAGAATTTAACGAAGGTAGACGTACCCGCAATAATTCGGATAATGACTCGGGGTTGTTTTAATGAAAACCTATTTTCCAACATATAATTATTGGCTCAGATAAATATCCGCGCCAACGGCAAGTCCCACGCATGCCATCTTTACTAAAAACACAGCGATTCAGCAATCTACGTAAGCAGGTTCTGAACTTACCAAATAGCAAAATCGCATTTTTATTTGTATTCACAAATTAATATTATTATATTTGAAACTGTTATTTCATTCGTTTTTAATAAAACGAACATGTAAAATACAATGCCTATTGCGAAAACAAAGTCAATGATATTTTCTTTGAGCGTTCTATCTAACCGATGAAAAAATAAAAAAAATAACCGATGAAAAAAATTATTACTATTTCGATTCTATTATTAGCAACATTAAGCGTTGTAGCACAAACAATCACAGGGAAAATTATAGACGAACAGAACGAACCACTTTCGTACGTAAATTGTATTTTGCGAACATTGCCAGATTCGGTTTACGTTGCAGGGACAATAAGCGATTCGGTCGGGAATTTTCAATTATCTGCTGAAGCGGGAAAAAAATATACGTTGCAATTTTCGATTATCGGCTACAAAACCATAGACAAAACTTGCTCGGTAGGGAATTTGGGAACAATCGTTTTGCAAGAAGACGCTGTTTTATTAGAAGAAGCGACAGTAAAAGCATCGCGCCCAATTTCTAAAATGACGGCAAGTGGCGTACAAACAACAGTTGCAAATACCATACTTAGCGAAATGGGTACAGGAAACGATGTGTTAAAACGCATTCCGATGGTTACTGGCGACGACGGTAATTTCAATGTTTTTGGTCGAGGAGCAGCAAAAATTTATATCAACAATCGCGAAGTGCGCGACCCGTCGGAACTTGAACAACTTAATTCGTTAGACATTGAAAGTATAGAAGTCATCTCAAACCCTGGTGCACTCTACGATGCAACTGTTACTGCTGTCATAAATATCAAAACTGTGAAAAAACAAGGCGATGGTTTTAGTTTTGATGTTCGTTCGGGGTTCTATGCTTGGGAAAATCAAGATTATATAAATATACTAAATACAAACTACCGAAAAAAAGGGCTTGATGTTTTTGCAAAAATATATCATTCTGATGATAAAAGTTTTCAGAGAGGAGAAATTTTTCAAACAACCAAATTAGATACACTTTGGCAGCAACAAAATTACATCAATAACGATTTCCATTCAATAAATTTAAACGGAACGATTGGTGCAAACTATCAAATAAACGATAATCACTATTTTGGTGTACGTTACAATCTCTACACTACTCCGTATAATATTATGGACACAGAAGTAATAAGCAACGTGGACGCAAATGGTCAGTTTTTTGATAAATGGAAAAATAATGAATTTAAAGAAGTTGAAAACAAACCTATTTCGCAAGCCAATCTTTATTATATTGGAAAAATTGAAAAACTTTCTATCGATTTTAACACCGATTATATGTTTAGTAGCTACCAGTCTTTCAGTGAAAACGTGGAAGAAAGCATAGAATTTGGCAACCGAACTTTACACAGCATGAGCAATGTCGAAAATCAGCTATTAGCTTCAAAATTGCTGCTCTCATACCCAATCTGGAAAGGCTCACTATCTGCTGGTAGCGAATTTGCGAATATTAAGCGCAACGATGAATATATTAACGAAGATTTAATCGGTTTTACTTCTAATGTAAACTTTGCAGAACAAAACCTTGCGCTTTTTACACAATACCAAGCGGCAACTAAAATTGGTAATTTTTCGGCAGGAATACGTTACGAAAATGCAAATTACGACTATTTTGTAAATGGGATTAAAGACAATGAGAAGAGTCGCTCGTACGGACAATGGTTTCCTAATGCCTCATATTCAAACCAATTTGGCGATTTACAAATACAACTAAACTATAACTCGAGAGTTGTGCGCCCTTCGTATCGTGAATTAAGTAACAATTTGTATTATGCCAATCGATTATCTATTGAAACTGGAAATCCGTATTTAAAACCTTCTATTTCGCAAAATTTTTCGCTTACAACCTTATTATATTTTATCCAAGCATATGTTAGCTACGATCATATAAAAGATATGACTACAATGTGGATAGACCGTTACGAACTTGACCCTAAAGTTTCTATAATTACATATCGCAATATTGACAAATTGCCTAAGTTCACTGCATTTTTAGCGATTGCTCCAAGTATTGGAATTTGGCAAATACAGCTTAGCGGCGGTGTTCAAAAAGTTTGGATAGATTACAGTGAATATGGGCTTGATGTAGATATGAAAAAGCCTTTATTTTTTGCCTCTTCTAATAATACCTTTAAGTTTCCGCACGAGTTTACAGTTAATATTGATTTTAATTATACCAGCAAAGGTCATACTACTTTTATATACCTTTATCGGGATAGTTTTGAATTGAATCTTAGTACTGCAAAAACCTTCTTCAACAAGTCGTTACGAATAAGATTAGGAATATATGGCATTTTAACTCCGAAAGAGGCAAATATGTTTGTTATGCCACAAACCGAATTAAAAAATTTACACCAATATGATAAACGCTTCGTTATGCTAAGTGTGAGTTATTATTTCAATTCTGCAAAAAGCAAATACAAAGGTAGCGGTGCAGGGCAAGATGCTAAAAATCGTTTTTAATATTATAATTAATTGAAAC
>CAYJBL010000034.1:11582-13401 GCA_964368115.1 uncultured Bacteroidales bacterium | reverse complement strand
ATTTTATAGAAATTATCGAAGAGCAGATTTTAACTCAGAAGATCCAACAAGGCTTGACAGCAAATATTAAAATCACTCCAGCAGAAGTAAAGCGTTTTTTTAATGAAATCCCAAAAGACTCAATTCCAATTGTAGAACCGTATTTTGAGCTTTCTGAAATTGTTATAGCACCTGAAGTTAGTGAAGAAGAGAAAGAAAAAACAAAACAGCAGCTTGAGGGTATTAGAGAAAGAATACTAAAAGGAGAGAGCTTTGAAACTATGGCAGTTTTATATTCCGAAGATCCTGGATCTGCAGTAAAAGGAGGAGAACTTGGGTTTGTCGGAAGGTCAGATCTAGTACCAGAATTTGCTTCTGTAGCATTCAACTTGTCAAATACTGATGATGTTTCTAGAATTGTGGAAACAGAATATGGATTTCATATAATACAATTAATTGAAAAAAGAGGTAATACTATGAATTTTAGGCATATTCTTTTAACCCCAAAGGTAGGAATGGAAGAATTAGAAATTGCAGAAAAAAAACTAAATGATGTTTATAAATTATTATTACAAGACTCAATTACTTTTGATGATGCAGTTGAGAAATACAGTAATGGAGACTCAAAACAAAATAAAGGTAAAGTTATGAATAGATACTATGGCAATACAAAATTAGCAAATGATTTTGTTGATCCATATACTCGGAATGAGGTCTCAAAGCTAAGTGTTGGAAAGTTCTCTGCACCATATTTATCTGCTGATGTTAAAGGTGGTAAAACAATGAGAATAATAAGATTGGATACAAAAGTGGAAAGGCATGAGGCAAACTTACAAGACGATTATCAAGAACTTCAAAACTATGCCTTACAAAAGAAGCAGTTAGATGCTATTGAAGATTGGATAAGCAAAAAAATAGAAGATATTTATATTCGTATAGATGATTCGTATTGCAATTGTGATTTTAAATATGCAGATTGGATAAAAATAAATACTGAAAATTAATAATATTGAAAATGAAAACAGCAGAAATAAGAACAGCAGAAGGAGTAATGAAAGTTGAATTTTATGTCGACGATGCTCCAAATACAGTAGATAATTTCATAAAATTAGCAAAGGAAGGGTTTTATAATGGGCTTAAATTTCATAGAGTGATACCAAATTTTGTAATACAAGGTGGATGCCCTCATAGCAAAGGTGGAAATAATTCACATGTAGGAACTGGCGGACCAGGATATTCAATTGATTGTGAATTAACAGGTGGTAATCAATATCATGATCGTGGCGTTTTATCTATGGCTCATGCAGGTAGAAATACTGGAGGTTCACAATTTTTTATTTGCCACAGCAGAGAAAATACAGCACACTTAGATAGAAATCATACCTGTTTTGGAAAAGTTGTAGAAGGAGTAGAGGTAATTGATAAAATTCGCGAAGGTTCTGAAATTACAGAAATTATTGTTTCTGAATAAATATTAATAAGAATAACATGTTAAAAAGGAGCGAAAGCTCCTTTTTTTGTTTTATCTTGTAAAACTTTTAAAAATAAATGATAAAATAATTAATATTATTTTATGTGATGAATTATATACAGTCATAGAGCTCGAAGAGTAGTAATGAAGCTAAATTCAAATATTATTTCCTCTATTAATAAATGTAGAATTTTATTTGAATTTATTTTAGAATTAGTTTATTTACAATTTTTTCTTTTAAAAAAACTTGATTTTAATATATTTATATATAATTTTAAGGATTATTAAGTAGCAAATAACAGTAAAATTAATAAATATGTAAAACCCTTTTCTACATATTTTAGATTTTAAAAAGAAAAAAGTGCAGTA
>CAYJBL010000034.1:5363-11572 GCA_964368115.1 uncultured Bacteroidales bacterium | reverse complement strand
TAGCTACAAAATATATATTATTCATTTAAAACGAAAACTATGTACTGTTATCAATGTCAAGAAACCGCCCAAGGTAAAGGGTGCACTGTAAGTGGTGTTTGTGGTAAAAAGCCTGAAGTCGCCGAATTACAAGATTTATTGATTTTTCTTTTAAAAGGAATTTCATTACGCACAACTGAAATGAGAAAAACTGGAGAAATTGTTCCAGAAGTAGTTAACCACTTTATCACAAAGTCATTATTTATGACAATTACCAATGCCAATTTTGATAAAGAAAGATTTGTAGAAAGGATTAAGCAGGCGATTCAAATGCGAGATTCCCTTCCTATAATTTCAAATTGTGATTGCGATTGCCAAAATTGGAAAGGAGAAACCATTCCTGAAATGGAAGAAATGTCTAGAGTTGTAGGTGTTTTATCTACTGAAAATGAAGATGTCAGATCACTGAGAGAGTTACTTATTTATGGTATAAAAGGGATGGCAGCTTATACAGAGCATGCTTTTAATCTTGATTTTGAAGATGAAAGTATTTATGTATTTATGCAAGAAGCACTAGCTTCTACTACTCAAGATTTATCAACTTCAGATATGATTGCATTGGTTCTTCAAGCTGGAGAAGTCGGAGTAAAAGCAATGGCATTATTAGATGCTGCGAATACTCAAACATATGGTAATCCCGAAATTACAAAGGTAAATATAGGTGTTCGAAACAATCCAGCAATTTTAGTCTCTGGGCACGATCTTCGTGATATGGAGGATTTGCTTGAACAAACACAAGGAACAGGTGTAGATGTATATACACATAGTGAAATGCTAGCAGCTCATTACTATCCTGCGTTTAAGAAATACGAGCATTTTGCTGGGAATTATGGAAATGCATGGTGGAAACAACGAGATGAATTTGAAACTTTCAATGGACCAATATTATTTACTACTAACTGCATTGCACCTCCTTTAGCCAGTGCTACGTATGCTGGTCGCGTATATACGACTGGAGCATCTGGTCATACAGGATTTCCTCATATATCTGAAAGAGAAGAAGGTAAGAGAAAAGATTTTTCTCAAGTAATTGCTCATGCGAAGAATTGTCCATCTCCAACTGAAATTGAGCAAGGAGAAATTGTTGGTGGATTTGCTCATGCACAAGTATTGCAACTTGCAGATAAAGTAGTAGAAGCAGTAAAAAGTGGTGCTATTCGTAAATTTATTGTAATGGGAGGTTGCGATGGTAGAATGAAAAGTAGAAGTTATTACACTGAGTTTGCAGAAAAATTACCAAATGATACGGTAATTTTAACTGCAGGCTGCGCTAAATATCGCTACAACAAATTGCCGTTGGGTGATATTAATGGTATTCCACGTGTACTAGATGCTGGGCAATGTAATGATTGCTACTCACTTGCGGTTATTGCTATGAAATTACAAGAGGTATTTGGCTTAGACGATATTAATAAATTACCAATTGTTTATAACATAGCGTGGTATGAACAAAAAGCCGTAATTGTATTGTTGGCACTATTATCTTTAGGAGTGAAAAATATCCATTTAGGACCAACATTACCTGCATTCTTATCTCCAAATGTGGTTAACGTTCTTGTAGAGAATTTTGGAATTGGTGGGATTACTTCTGTTGATGAAGATATGGATCTATTAGTTAATTAATAGCTTAAAAAATAAAATGGGACTCATTTGAGTCCCATTTTATTTAGTATAAATTATTCTCTTTCAGCTTTTCTTTTATATTGGTTGTGACGCCATTTAGCATTTTCCTCAGTAGCTTTAAATAATTCTTCAGCTTCTTGTGGGAACGACTGCATCAATGATGCGTAACGAACTTCGGATTTGATAAAATCTTGGAATTTATCAAAATCAGGTTCTTTACTGTCTAATATGAATGGATTTTCACCTTTTTCATCAAGTTCAGGGTTATATCTCCATAATGACCAGTAACCACACTCAACAGCTAATTTTTGCTCAAGTTGAGTTTTTCCCATACCAATTTTTAACCCGTGGTTAATACATGGAGAGTATGCAATGATTATTGATGGCCCGTTGAATGCTTCAGCTTCTTTTAAAGCTTTGAACCATTGAGATTGAGATGCTCCCATTGCAACTTGAGCTACGTAAACATAACCATAAGATGCAGCAATGATGCCTAAGTCTTTCTTGCGGATTTTTTTACCCGAAGTAGCAAATTTAGCAACAGCACCAGCTGGAGTTGACTTTGATGCTTGTCCACCAGTGTTAGAATATACTTCAGTATCCATTACTAGAATATTCACGTCTTCACCAGTTGCTAGTACATGATCTAAGCCACCAAATCCAATATCATAAGCCCAACCGTCACCACCGAAAATCCATTGTGATTTTTTTACAAAGTATTGTTTCAAACTAACTAGTTGTTTGCATATATCACAAGAGCATTTCTCGATAAGTGGTAATAATTGGTTAGTAATTCTTTGAGTTTCTAAAGTAGAGTTTTTGTTTGCAACCCATTCTGCAAATAGAGCTTTCATTTCAGTAGAACATGTATCGCATTCTTGTCCTTCTATCATTAAACGCTCAATTCTTTCACGAAGTTTGTTAACAGCCATACTCATACCTAAACCATATTCGGCGTTATCTTCAAATAATGAGTTTGCCCATGCTGGACCAAATCCTGTTTTTTTGCTAGCGCAATAAGGAGTTGCAGGAGCTGAACCACCATATATTGAAGAACATCCAGTCGCATTAGCTACCATCATTTGTTCTCCGAATAATTGAGTAATAGTTTTAATATAAGGAGTTTCACCGCAACCCATACAAGCTCCAGAGAACTCAAATAGTGGTTGTGCAAATTGTGAATTTTTAACGTTTGCAGCTTTATTAACTAGATGATCTTTGTAAGTAACTTTCGCTTCCATATAGTCGAAACGAGCTTGTTCTTCCATTTGTGATTCTAGGTTTTTCATCTCCAACGCTTTTGTTTTAGATGGGCATACGTCAGCACAGTTACCACAACCCGAACAGTCTAGTGGAGAAACTTGCATACGGAATTGTAAACCTGCTAGGTCTTTACCTTGAGCTTTTAAAGTTTCAGGAGTTCCTGGGCATGCTGCTAATTCTGCTTCATCTAATAAATATGGACGAATTGCTGCGTGAGGACAAACTAATGAACATTGGTTACATTGAATACAGTTTTCAGATATCCAGCAAGGAACATTTACTGCAATACCACGCTTTTCATAAGCGGTAGTACCAGCTGGGAAAGTTCCATCTTCGTATCCTATGAAAGCACTAACTGGAAGGTCATCACCTTTTTGTGCAGTCATTGGTTCTACAATGTTTTTAATGAAAGCAGGAATATCTCTAGTATCTACCTCTTGTTTAACTTCGATAGAAGCCCATTCAGCAGGAATTTCCACTTTAATAACTTCAGAACCAGCATCAACAGCTGCATTGTTCATATTAACAATATGTTCTCCTTTACGTCCATATGATTTTTCAATTGCCTTTTTCATTTCCTTTACAGCTAATTCGTAAGGAATTACCTCAGAAATTTTGAAGAATGCAGATTGTAAAATAGTATTAGTTCTGTTTCCTAATCCAATTTTATCAGCAATAACAGTTGCGTTGATAATATACATTGATATATTATTTTTTGCTAGATATTGTTTTACGTGATCAGGTAAACGTTTTTTAGTATCTTCAACATCCCAAAGCGAGTTGTAAAGGAAAGTACCACCAGGTTTTAATCCTTTAAGACAGTCATATTTTTCTAAATAAGAAGCAACATGAACAGCAACGAAATCAGGAGTCCCTACTAAGTAAGGAGCTAAGATAGGTTGATCTCCAAAACGTAAGTGTGAGCAAGTGAAACCACCAGATTTTTTAGAATCATATGCAAAGTACGCTTGAGAATATTTATCTGTGTTGTCACCAATGATTTTAATTGAGTTTTTGTTCGCTCCGACAGTTCCATCTGCACCTAAACCATAAAATTTAGCTTCGTATGTTCCATTAGGTAAAACTGAAATTTCAGGAAGCAAAGGTAAAGATTTGTGAGTAACATCATCAACTATACCAATAGTAAATTGGTTTTTAGGATTCTCAGATGCTAAATTTTCAAATACAGAAAGCATCATTGCAGGAGTAGTATCTTTTGATGATAATCCGTAACGTCCACCAATTATTAGAGGCTTTTCGTTATATTGATAGAATGCTTCTACTACATCTAAATATAAAGGATCTCCGTTTGCACCTAATTCTTTTGTACGATCAAGAACACATATTTTTTTCGCAGATTTTGGTAAAACATTGAATAAATATTTTGCCGAGAATGGACGATATAAGTGAACAGTTACCAAACCAACTTTTTTACCTTCTCCATTTAATTTATCAACGATAGTTTTAAGAGTATCTGTGATAGAGCCCATAGCCACAACTATGTCTGTAGCATCAGCTGCACCATAATAAGTAAAAGGAGCGTAAGTTCTACCAGTAAGTTTACCCATTTCAACCATATACTCGTTTACGATATCTGGAAGTACATCGTAATATTTGTTTTGTAACTCACGAGTTTGGAAATATATATCAGGGTTTTGCGCAGTTCCACGAGTTACTGGGTGCTCTGGATTAAGTGCATTATCTCTGTATGCTTGAAGAGCTTCAAAATCAAGTAATGTTTTGATAAGTTCTTGATCTGCAGCTTCTACTTTTTGTATTTCGTGTGATGTTCTGAAACCATCAAAGAAATGTAAGAAAGGAACTCTAGCTTTAATAGCAGCTAAGTGTGCTATTGGAGCGATGTCCATAATTTCTTGTACAGAACCTGTTGCTAACATTGCGAATCCAGTTTGGCGAGTACTCATAACGTCTGAGTGATCTCCAAAGATAGATAGTGCTTGTGCAGCAAGCGATCGAGCTGATACGTGGAATACACCAGGAAGTAGCTCGCCAGCAATTTTGTACATATTTGGGATCATAAGTAAAAGCCCTTGAGAAGCTGTGAAAGTACTTGTAAGTGCACCTGCTTGTAGTGAGCCGTGTACAGCACCAGCAGCACCAGCTTCTGATTGCATTTCTATAACTTTTACAGTTTCATTAAATATGTTTTTTCTGCCAAACGCCGACCATTCGTCAACATATTCTGCCATTGTCGAACTTGGGGTGATAGGGTAAATAGCGGCAACTTCGCTAAACATGTATGCAACGTGAGCTGCAGCATGGTTACCGTCACATGTGATAAATTTTTTTGTCTTTGCCATATTTTTATTGTTTAAAATAAGTATGTGTTTTTTATATTTTTGAGTGCGCTAAATTAAGTATAATTAGAAATTTAAATGTTGATTTAATTGTATTTTTTTTAATAAATCAAAACTTAGAAACATTCTAAATAATTTTTATATAAATGTATAAAAAAAACACCCATTTATCAATGTATTTGAGATAAATAGGTGTTTAAATTTATCGTAAATAGGTCGCTTATAAAATAATCAATTTTTGAGTATTTTGCCCTTTGCTTGTATTAATATTAATGTAGTAAACACCCTTTTTTATAGATTGAAGATTTAATTCTGTTTGTGTTTCTCCAGTTTTAATAGATTTTGTCTTTATTGTATGCCCATAAATATCGTAAAGTGTAATGCTTGCATCAGATTCAAGTTTATTAAAATTAATAATTACATAATCGTTAGCTGGGTTAGGGTAGATTTTTATTTCTTCTATATTTTCATTAGTTATGATACTATTTGGGGCACATCCATAAGTTGTATTTGGTTCCCTAGTAGTAAATGAGTCTGAAAAATCAAGACCGTCTATATTAAGATTTACAATATCCCAATTTTTATCACTTGCAATATAATCTCTACATTGGTCAAAAACAGGATCTAAAGTATATATGTCTCCTAGAATGAGGCGAGAAGTATCACTATAGTGTCTTTCAGGCAAAAGCTCAAGAATTTCATCAATATGGCATACGTCGAAATTATTATCATAAAAAGATAGCAACTCTAAGTTTGTTAATGAATTAATCTCAAGTGAGCTGAGGTTATTATAAGAGCATAAAAGTGTATGTATTGAATTGCAGTTGTTTACATTAATGCTTGATAGCATTAGAGACCCATTTGCAACAAGCATTCTGAGATTGTTATTATTGCTTGCGTCAATTGATAGTATATTTTCTTGTGAATCAATTATAAGTGAGCAGAAAGTTCCATAGATTCTAATTT
>CAYJBL010000034.1:0-5353 GCA_964368115.1 uncultured Bacteroidales bacterium | reverse complement strand
TTTTCCAGTAGGAGATGTACATGTGAACATCTCTTCGTCAACAGACGAATAGTGTATTGTTGTATCTTCAGTGTATGAAATGAAAATAGGATTAAAATCTGAATATGGAATAGAGGACGTAAAATCGTAATTATCTGCAAAAAACTCGATACTTTCGTTAGGAGTTGTTGTGATTGTAATGTATGATAGGGTTTCTATTTCTGGTATAATTTCAGCGTCGTTTAATATCTTAATATTGTCGAGTAGACAAATATACTTATCGTCAGAATTTAGGATAAATGCAATATATATTTCTTGATTGTTGTAGTCGCTCAAATCAATAGTATTTGTGATAAAACTACCTGAAATATTTTCGTTTTCCCATATGGTTGTAGTAAAAGCTTCTTTTTCAGGAGTAGTTGTAGAAATTTTTACTTGTAAAGACTCAGCAAATGACGCAATTAAACTTTTAGAGTCAAATTGTAAATAATTGTTTTCTGTTAAAGAAATTTTTGCAGTAATCATCCATTTGTCAACAGCAATGTTTTCTGCATTTGCAGATGCAGCAGCAGCACAATAACCAGAATTATTAGGAAATTCATATGCATTCCATGCATCAGAATATGATGATAATCCACTTGCAAGTGTTGTATTATCGTTGTGTAATCTAAATAAATCTGGAATGATTTGATTTTCAAAGTCCCAAATAATAGAAGCCTGCGGTAGATTTTCAATAATATCTACATAATTAAAATGTATGGTATCGCTTTCTCCTTCCGAAATATCAGTTAAAATTTTATCAATTTGTGTACCGTCAATTAGTTGTGCTGGTCCAAATGAAGGAATATTACTACTGCCTGGGAATGTAGCCGAACTGTTGTGTGAGTCGCTATAGTTTCCAGTAGCTGGCTCTATGTAGCAACCGCGGTCATAAGGATTTACATTAATTGTATTGTCTCTGTATTCTACCCATGCATCAATTTTATCTTGGCTTATGTGTGTAATAAGTAAACCCTCGCCAGGAATATATTGATCCCATTTTTCGTGCTTTCTATTTTCTAGCAGTAAGTATTCATTATCGTTTAGATCTATTCTGTAAAAATCGTTACTTGTAGCAGTAACAGCTATACTATGTGAAGAAGATGTATTAATAAGCGTTGGTACATCCCAAGATAACATCTGTCGTTCAATAGCAGTTAAATATGGAGGAGTTTTTGATTGGTTATTATAGTTGCCACTAGACATTAAATCCCAACTGTCCATATCAATAGCTTGCCCCCCAGAACCATTGTAGTCTGTGTCGTAAAAATCGGGTAATCCAAAAACATGTCCCATTTCGTGGCAAATTGTCCCAATACCGTCAATACCGCCAGTTCGCCTTTCGTTTGAGCACGAATAACCACTTAAGGTCGTATTATCGAAAACAGGGTAATTATAGTTTTCGTCAGTAGGAAATACCCAAGCATGTGGCCATATTGCATCATCGTCCGAACTACTAGCTTCGCCGTATCCAGCGTAAATAATATGAATCATATCAACTACGCCATCGTTATTATTGTCATAATCGGAAAAATTTACTCCATCTTCACTTGCTAATATAGCAGCATCAAGCGCCATTTGTCTAGGATTCGCATCTCTGCCATTGTTAGTATTTTCACCATAATACTCCTTAGAATTTGGTAGGGTATATGGACCAATAACTGAGAAGTTGATATTTAGCTGTTGCATTGAGTTGTCATAAAAATAGTCTTTAACGCTGCCAGTTGCTCCATTTTCAGTGTAATTTTCTTGAGAAACCATATCAATCATCGTATTTGCATTGTCGCCACTGAATGATAAGTTTGAGAAATTAACTAAAATTACCAAAAGATTAGGAGTCCCAGTTGTTGGTGCTTGTGCTTGAGATTTAGAGTTTGATAAACTTCTTTCTTGCCTATATTCATTAATTTCATCAAGTTGTTTTTTACTAAATTCCATATTAGGTGAAATTGTTGTAAGGAAATTAATTTCTTGAGTAGTGCGTTCGTGTATATTTGCAGCAACAATATCTGAAGAAACTAAATCGCCATTACTATTATAAACAGCATAGGTTAGTGCATTTATTTTATTGTTCTTTAATAAAATATAATCATCCAAACTTTTAGAAAAAGAAAAATATTCGTCTCCAAATTTTTTAAATGATAATGTCCTATTATCAATAGTTTTTATTGTGTAAGTTTCATTTTTTGCAACAGATGCATGAATATTCGCGCTCAACAGCATAAAGCAAATAATGCTTAAATAATTTATTATTTTCATATTACTTAAAAAATTATAATCGTGCAAATATGGATAAAATAATAGAATAATATAGTTTTTATAGTTAAAAATATTACAAATCTTAGATTTAAGAAATGCAATGAATAGAATAGTACAATATAGAAAATTCTTATATATTTAATTTTTCCTTTAACACCTTGCTATCAGTTGTATTTTTAAGAGAGTAGGAAAGGAGTTGGTTATTATCAATTAGCCAAGCTTTGTTACTATATTTTAGAGCTATATCAAGATCGTGGCATGAGAAAATTATGCATCTATTTTTAGATGTAGACAATTTTTGCAGGTCTTCTAGTAATTTATGTCGTGCAAAATAATCTAAGAAGGCAGTCGGTTCATCTAATAATATAATCGGAGTTTCTTGTGCAAATGCTCTGCAGATCATCGCTTTTTGTCTTTCTCCGTCACTCACTTCGTATAAATGCTTCTCTTGAATATGTTCTAATTTAAAGTCAAAAATACATTTCTGAATAATATCAAGATCTTTTTTTGTTTTTTTATCAAAAATATTAGTGTACGGACTTCTACCCATGCCGACAATATCAATTACCTTTAAATTAGAGTAATATTCTTGTTTCGATGGAACAAAACTTAGTATGCTTGGAAGTAATTTATTATTAATTTTTGATATTTGTTTAGATTCTAGAAAAATTTCTCCAGATAGCGGTTTTTGAATATTTGCAAGAGTATTTAGAAATGTGCTTTTGCCAGCACCATTTCTACCGAGAAGGCAGATGCTTTCGCCTTGATATGCTTCGATATTTATAGGCGTACACAGAGCTTTTTTGTGTCCAATAACTAGATCTTTTGTGTTTAGCAATATTGGTATCATGCAATTGTTTTAATATTTTTGATAATTACCCAAATTATTAAAGGTACTCCCATTATAGCAGTAATTGCATTTATAGGCAGAATGATTTTGCTTGGAATTATTATAGTTAAAATATCACCGCACAGTAAAAATATAGAACCTAAAAGTATAGAAGCGGGAATTAATATATAGTGATTAGAAGAATTGAAAAACCATCTAGCAATATGTGGTACTGCAATACCAATAAAACCTAGTGGACCACAATATGCAGTAACGCTGCCTGCTAATATACTTACAAAAACATATACTAAAATTCTAGTATGTTTTATATTTACGCCCATTCCAAGAGCAAAACTTTCTCCAAGTAACATTAGGTTAAGTTTTTTTGATAAAGAAATACACGCAATTAGAGGGATTACAATTACAAGATACATTATATTAATATCATCATATGAAACAGCATTTAAACTTCCCATCGTCCACATGACAAATGATTTAACGTTTATAGCATTTGCATAGTGCTGTAAAATATTTACAATTGCACTTACAACTCCAGCAATTAAAATCCCAATAATCAGTAAACTAAGGTTATCCTTAAGTCGAATAGAAACAATAAGGATTAAAAATAGAATTAGTGCAGCTCCAGATCCAGCAGCAATTAGAAGTACCAATTTTGATCCAGCGTTTAAGCCAATACTAGTTAAAAATCCAGTGCTTAAAACAACAATAGCAACCCCCAAGCTCGCGCCACTACTTATCCCAAGAACGTATGGCCCTGCAAGTGGGTTTCTGAAAATAGTTTGCATTAATAGTCCAGATACTGACAGTGCAGCACCTGATAGTATTGCTGCCATAATTCTTGGAAATCGAAATTCTTTAATTAGTAGCAGATAATTTTCAGAGACATAATTTTCTGAAATGAAAAAATTGAAAATTTCTTTTAATGGTATTTGAATGTGCCCAATACAAAGATCTAAAAATGCAAGAAATATTAGTATTATTGAAATAACAGCAAATTTTATAATATTTGTAGAATAGTATCTCATTTAATTTCTTGATAATAAATTAAATTATGATAATTTGAACTGTCCTTGGAGAAAATGATTTCTAAATCGGATAATATTGCATCAGGTTTGAGTATACCTGATTCAAAAAAATCGTTTCCTCCATGCTTATTCTGTCTTTTATTGTTGTTGAATATTTTTACTGATGTAAAAATATCAGTATTTGCAAGCCTTGGTTCTTCATCAATTATTTCCTGAATCGTGTTCACATTATTTGGGTTTAACCAAATATCAGGCTTATCATTTTCTCCAATCACTTGCTCGATAGATAGGGGGACAGTTTCATGTGTTGGTTTATCTGTTAATGTGTATTTTCCTCCTGCATCTGCTATTAAGTTGGCCATGTATGAATTAGCGCCAGGAATATACCAAATTCCTTTCCATGGCAAGTTTAACAATATTTTTAGTTTACTATATTCATTTTCAGTTATGCGATTCTGAATGTTAGAATAGTTATTGTTAATACTATCAAAATATGTATTAGCGTTTTCTAGCTTATTATAGAAGCATGCGAAAAATTTTATCCATTCGCTTCTAGCTAAAGCTGATGATTCAAGAAAATCTCCAACATGAACAGTTGGAATTCTTAATTGATGTAGCTTCTGGAATATTGCCATTTCGCTGTTGTCAACACCGTATGTGAAGACTACATCTGGATTTAATGAAACAATTTTTTCAATATCAATTTGTGGCGAGTTTCCAATATCAATTATTTTGCCTTTTTCTGCTAAGTTTCGTAGTTCTTCATTGTATAAATAATTTGTGCCACTTATACCTTTTATGCTACTTGATTCGTCAAGTTGAGATATAAAAGCGCAGTGTGTAGATGACAGACAAACAGCATTTTTTATAGGAATTTGAATTATATTATTGTCTTTTGTTTTTGGATTTTCCGTTGTTAATACATAGGTAGAAGATTGCTTGGTATTACTACTAAATCTATCTGCTACGGAAATATTATAACCATTACTAGTTTCATATATTTTATATCCCTTAGCGTAATTATTTTCGATTAAAATACCATTGGAATTTATTTCAGTATTGCTTTTACAGGAAAATAAAACTGCTGTAACAAAAATTATGTATATAAATTTATTCATATAAATAACCTCTGATTATAAGTGAAATAATCAGAGGTTTAATATTTAAGTTTATTCTATAATTATTTTGAAAGTATAATTTT
>CAYJBL010000033.1:0-13456 GCA_964368115.1 uncultured Bacteroidales bacterium | reverse complement strand
ATTTTAATAAAATCCTTTACATGCAAATATTCTTCTTCGGACATATTAAATATTCTCGAAAAATTTTCGGCATTATAAAACTTTCCTCCTTTTTCTCTAAATGTTAGCACACTATTTACTGTTCGTGGCGAAAGTCCTAATAATAAAAGTTCTTCTTTTGTTACTGTATTTGGGTCGAAATCAAATGGTTTTGAATCTTCGAGATTTGGTGCTTGATAACTGATAAATTCATCAATTGTTGTTTCATAATCAGCATAAGAAAGTCTATCAAATTCTGCATCTTTTGTAATAATTACTTTTACTGAAATTAATATCGCAATAATTACAAACAGTACAAGAATTCCATTTTTCTCGCGTTTAGAGAAATCGAAATATTCGTTAATAAACTTTTTTAATCCTCTCATCAAGACACTTATGGTTTATTATTCATTTTCATTTCATTAAAATAGGCATCTATTTCTTTTTTGACAATAGGCGTCAACATAAGCATTGCGATTAAGTTTGGAATTGTCATAAACGATATAACCATATCTACAAAATTCCAAACCACATCGATACTACCGACAGCTCCGAGTAGAACAAAAATTCCATAAAAATAATAGTATGGTTTAATAAATTTTTCGCCGAACAAATACTGCACAGCTCTTGTTCAATAGTACGACCATCCAATAATTGTAGAAAAAGCAAACAATAATAGTCCTACTGTAATGATGTGTTTTGCAAAATGAGCAATTCCTATTTGTTCGAAACCAATTTCAAAACCTTTTATTGTCATACCAACACCTTCTATTCCAGACGACCATGCTCCAGTAGTAATAATAACAAGTGCTGTGAGTGTACATATTACGAGAGTATCAATTAGGGGTTCTATACCTGCAACTAAACCTTCGCGCACTGGATGGTCTGTTTTTGCTGCAGCATGTGCCATTGGCGAAGAACCTTGACCAGCTTCATTTGAAAATAAACCTCGTTGTACTCCTTTCATCAGAGCGATAATAAATACAGAGCCTATGAAGCCTCCCTGCGCTGCTGTTCCTGTAAACGCATCTGAAACTATTAGACTAAGCGAAGGTAAAATATTTTCGCTATAAACGACAAGCACTACTATTGAAGATAGAATATAAAATATCGCCATTATCGGCACTAGTTTTGACGTTACTTCTGCAATTCGTTTCAAGCCTCCAACAATAATTAACAATACTAGAACCGTAAACCCTATTGCCGAATATAAACTTGGAATATCGTATGTGCGATATAATGCATCTGCCATTGAGTTGGATTGTGCCATGTTTCCTGTTCCTAACGAGCATAATATTGTTGCAACTGCAAATACAATTGCCATAATTTTAGCTAAAGGACCTATTTTGTCTTTCAATGATTCAATATAATACATTGGACCTCCAGAAACACTACCATCTTTATTTATAACTCTATATTTTAAAGCAAGTGTATTTTCTACAAATTTCAACATCATACCAAAAAATGCCGTAATCCACATCCAAAATACAGCCCCAGGTCCTCCAATATATATTGCTAGCGATACACCAACAATATTTCCAGTACCTACTGTCGCCGACAAAGCTGTTGTTAAAGCTTTAAAATGATTTACGTCTCCTGTATCTCCGTGTTTATCATATTTTCCAGCTATAATTTTCAGTGTATGCCAGAGTCTTGTTACTTGTAAAAATTTAAATCTAAAAGTAAAGAATATACCTATCGGCACCAATAAAGCCACGAGTAAATATCCCCCCACATAGTTGTTATACCAAGTAATTATTTCATTAACATAGTCTATCATTTGTCTTATTATTTCACGTTAATCCTTCTATAAAAAAAGCTCCTATAGCTACTGCTCCCATTGCTACTGGCGCAATCCACTTTATAATAAATAAAATTATTTTTACTGCTGCTGCGCTCACCTTGCTCCCTTTCTTTAGTTCATCTATAAATGATGCTTTTCCCAATTTCCATCCCGTATATATTACAATAAACAATGCCCCAAAAGTCAATAAAACATTTGCTGACAAATAGTTTGCAACGTCAAATATTGTCATATCAAATATAAGAGCATCACTTAATAAGCCAAAGGATAAAGTGCAAATAACTCCTAAAATACTAACGCATATAGAACAAATAATCGTTGCTTTTTTACGATTGATATTATACCTATCTTTAACGTATGCCACAAGAACTTCAAGAATAGAAACAGTACTTGTAAGTGCTGCAACTGCGAGTAAAACAAAAAAAACAATTGCAATTATTCCTCCACCAGGCATCATTTCGAATATACTAGGTAAAGTTACAAATACAAGACCTGGTCCACTTGCTGGATTTTGCCCTAATGCGATTAAGGCAGGAAATATCATTATTCCACTAAGTATTGCCATTAGCGTATCTGCACCTGCCACTTGAACTGATGTTGTCAATAGGTTTGTGTCTTTCTTAATATAAGATCCATAGGTTATCAAAGTTCCCATTCCGATGCTTAAACTAAATGCTGCTTGTCCTAATGCAATTAATACTCCTTGCAGTGTTAGTTTTGAAAAATCTGGTTCAAACAAAAACCTCAATCCTTCGCTCGCTCCTGGTAGTGTAACGCTTCTAATACAAATCGCAATTATCATTAAGAATAATATTGGCATTAATATTTTCGTATATTTTTCTATTCCTTTTCTCACTCCAGAAAGCACAACACAGGCAGTTAAAATCAAAAATATTATTTGCCACAATATTGGATAAAAGCCAGATGAAGTAAATTCATTGAATTCAGATTTTAGTTGTTCTGCTCCTATTCCCGCAAATCCTGTTTTTATGGATAAAAACAAATATTCTAGAGTCCAACCAGCAACGGTACTATAAAAAGCTAGAATTATAAATGCGGCTAAAAGCCCCATCATTCCTATTAGCCACCAAGGGGAATTTGGACTAAGTTTTTTAAATGCTCCAAGAGCATTACTTTGAGAGCGCCTACCAATAACAAATTCGGAAGTCATCACAGGCACTCCAATTAGCACAATAAAAAATATATAAACTAATAAGAAAGCTCCACCGCCATTTTCACCTACAACATACGGAAATCTCCATATATTTCCCAAGCCAACTGCAGAGCCTGTTGCAGCGAGTACAACACCTAAACGTCCCGAAAACTTATCTTTTTTTTGCTGCAACATTACAGAACATCAATGCAATTCAAGTCCGAAAATGCTTGTTTTATTCTTTCTATCATCGAATCTTCTGCTTTACGCAACCATAGACGAGGATCGTATTTCTTCTTATTCGGTTTATCTTCTCCCTCAGGATTACCTATTTGCGATTGAAGGTAGGCTTCGTTAGCAATGTAAAACATTCTAATTCCATCCCAAAATGCCCATTGAGTATCTGTATCTACATTCATTTTTATCACACCATAGCTTATTGCCTCGCGAATTTCTTCAAGACTAGAACCCGAACCGCCATGAAAAACGAAATCAACTGGATTGGATTCTGTCGCAAATTTTTCTTGTATGTATTTTTGTGATACATCTAAAATTGACGGCTCTAACTTCACATTTCCAGGTTTATATACTCCATGAACGTTTCCAAATGATGCTGCTATCGTAAACTTATCTGAAATTTTCATCAGTTCTTCATAAGCATAAGCAACTTCCTCTTTTTGAGTATACAACAGTGCATTATCGACTCCAGTATTATCTACACCATCCTCTTCGCCACCTGTAACCCCTAGTTCTATTTCAAGCGTCATATCTATTTTGCTCATTCTTTCGAGATATTTTTTACATATATCGATATTCTCTTCTAAAGACTCCTCCGAAAGATCTAGCATATGAGAACTAAACAATGGCGTTCCATATTCTTCATAAAATGCTTCTCCTGCCTCAAGTAAGCCATCAATCCATGGCAATAATTTTTTTGCCGCATGGTCTGTATGTAAAATTACAGGTATTTCGTACATTTCTGCTAACTGGTGCACCTGCTGTGCTGCACAAATTGCTCCTGCAATTGCTGCCTGTTGGTTTTCATTAGAAAGACCTTTTCCTGCATAAAAAATTGCACCTCCATTTGAAAGTTGAATGATTACTGGTGATTTTATATCGCGTGCTGCCTCCATCACAGCATTTAATGAATTTGTCCCTACAATATTTATTGCTGGAATTGCATAATTATTCTCTTTTGCATGCTTAAATATCTTTTGTACATCATCTCCTGTTACAACACCTGGATTAATAAAATCAAATAATTTTTGTGCCATCTTTATATATTTATAGTTAGTTTAAAATAAACTCTAAAAATATATACAATTTATTAATTTCACAAATGAATATTTCCCCAAACTAAGATTCAAATCTAATCATCTACAACTAAAGAAAATCCGATCAACTTATTTTTTCATTCTGCAAGCGCTTAGTATTTTATGGAAAATATCTGTATTATTATATATTCCGACAAAATCTTCGGCACATGGGCCAAAAGCAAAAACAGGAACCATAACTCCAGTGTGATTATATGTAGTATATCGCGCTTTTATTTCTCCGTTTTTAATATTTGATTTATGAATTGCCATTCCACTAGTTTCATGGTCGGCAGTTACAATAACTAAAGTTTCTTTATTTTCGGCTGCAAATTTCAATGCTTGCCCAACAGCTTTATCAAAATCTAGAACTTCTCCAACTATATATTCTGTATTATTTTTGTGTCCGCCCCAATCAATCTGAGAACCTTCAATCATTAAAAAGAATCCTTCTTCATAGCTCGAAAGTACTTCAATACTTTTTTCGGTAGCATTTTTTAACATTTCGCCACGCTCAGAAAATATTGGATTATGTTCCATAGCAGTTAAAATCGTTAATTTCCCTGATTTTACATCCTTTGCATCTTCAAGCCTATCAAAAGTTTTGTGTCCCTTTACTTCTAATTCATTCAACAAATTGCGTTTGTCTTTTCTATTAGTAAAAAATTGCTTCCCACCTCCAATAATTACCTCTATATCTGTATTTAAAAAATCTGCTGCTATTTCTTCATGTGAGTTTCTATTTGGCTGATGTGCAATAAATGAAGCTGGCGTAGCGTGCGTAATTGATGATGTAGAGACTAATCCAGTAACTTTTCCATTTCGTTCGGCTATTTCCAATATCGACTCCATAGGTCTCTTATCTTCATCAACGCCAATAAATCCATTTGTTGTTCGTTGACCACAAGCAATTGCTGTCCCCCCAGCTGCCGACTCAGTAATGAAATCTGATGCACTCTGCGTCTGTGAGAATCCAATATACTTCATATTCATAATATTTAGAATACCTTTGTTTGCTGTAATGCCAGAAAATACCTGCGAAACACCCATTCCATCTCCAATCATGAGGATAATATTCTTTGGGCGGCTTTTAAATTCAATCTTGCTACAGTCATAAGCCTCTACTTCATGAAAATCATTATTAATATATTCTTGTTTACTAATATTAGTATTTCTACATGATGTTATAAAACAGCCTGACATCGCTACTAACACCAATACAACAACTAAATTATGATTACTTATCAATTTATTCATGACTCAAAATATATTTATGGAGTATTTTTTCTTACCTAAAAAACATTTTCATTAAAACGGCGGATTGTTTTCATCAAATCCCATAAAATCGTCATTTACAGGAATAATATTTGATTCCTCAACAGACACATCATTCATTTTAGATTCAAATGCAAAGCCGTCTTCCGCTAATGGCAAATCGGTAAATTTCGCAAATTCTTTTTTAAATTTCAACATAACTGATCCAACGGCACCATTACGATGTTTTGCTATAATTATTTCTGCCATACCAACAAGTGAATTTCCATCTTCGTCAACTGTCAATCCATAATATTCTGGGCGATTGATAAACAATACCATATCAGCATCTTGTTCTATTGCTCCAGATTCACGAAGGTCTGAAAGTTGTGGTCGTTTATCTCCACTTCGCGACTCTACCGATCTGTTTAACTGAGAAAGAGCAATAATTGGAATTTTTAATTCTTTTGCTATTGCTTTTAGTGAGCGCGAAATCACACTAACCTCTTGTTCTCTATTTCCTTTCATATCTGTCCCTGCTGTCATTAACTGAAGATAATCAATAATAACTGCCTGAATATCGTGCATTTGTTTTAATCTACGACACTTTGCACGTAATTCGAAAATAGAAATTGCAGGAGTATCATCGATAAACATTGGAGACGACTTAAGCGCATCTACTTTTGTTTTAAGCTGCTGCCATTCATACTCTTGTAGATTTCCTCGACGAATTCTACCCGACTCTATTTCAGATTCAGAAGACATTAGTCGGTTTACCAATTGCAGGGATGACATTTCAAGAGAAAACAAAGCTACAGGTCTATTATGTTCTACACTCATATTACGAGCCATCGAAAGTACAAAAGCAGTTTTCCCCATCGATGGACGAGCTGCGACAATAATCATATCTGCTGGCTGCCACCCAGATGTAATTCTATCTATTCCAGTAAAACCACTCGGTACTCCTAAAAGTTTATCTTTATTTCTTGCTGCTTCTTCTGCCTGACCAATTGCTTCTTCGACTAGAGAATTAACTTGTTGTGTTTGATTTTTTATATTTCCCGACGAAACATTAAAGATCTCTCCTTCTGCAAAATTGATTAACTCTTCTATATCCTGTGAATCATCGTATGATCTTTTTTGAATATTTGAAGCTATCTTTATTAGTTCTCGCTGAATATACTTTTGATGTACAATTCTAGAGTGAAATTCAAGATGCGACGCAGTAGCTACTCTATCTGTCAATTCAGACAAATAAACCTCGCCTCCAATAATATCTATTTGTTCTTTTACTTTTAGATCGTAAGCTACTGTAATAATATCTACAGGTTTATGTGCTGTTCCTAAATCAATTATTGATTTATATATCATTTGATGCGCTGGCTCATAAAAACTATCTGGCACCAGAACATCTATAACCGAATCTATAGCATCAGATTGAATCAACAAAGCACCTAATACAGCTCTTTCTAACTCTATTTCCTGTGGTGGAACCTTTCCAAACATCTCATTTATTTTCTCTACTGCACCTGTCTTTTCTTGCCTTCCTGTTTTTTTATTTACCGCCATTTCACTTCAAAATTTGAACCGCAAAATTATTTTTTTTGACATTAAATCTTGAATCAAACATTAGGTTTATCAAAAATTTTTATTCACACATTTTAATAAGTTGAGTTTGTAAGTTTTCATAAAAAACTATTGCTGTGATTTACAAAATTTTAAATTACCTTAAAAATAATTTTGACTCATATATGAAATTTATTTCAAAAACACAGAAGTAAATATTAGTTTTACAAAAAACTTTTTATCGATGATAAAAATAAACAATATACATAAGTCGTACGGAAATTTAGAAGTCTTAAAAGGCATTAATTTAGAAGTTAACAATTCCGAAATTGTATCAATATTAGGCTCTAGTGGAGCAGGAAAAACAACTCTATTGCAGATAATTGGCACATTATTAAAGCCTGATTCAGGAAACATAATTATCAACGGAGTAGACACCAATACTCTTGATGAACGAAGCCTTGCAAAATTCAGAAACAAACATATTGGATTTGTATTTCAATTTCACCATTTACTCCCAGAATTTACAGCATTAGAAAATGTTTGTATTCCAGGTTTTATTGCAAAACGCAATAAGTACGAAGTAAAAAAAACTGCTAACCAACTACTCAAATCTCTTAACATTTACGACAGAGCGAATCACAAACCAAACGAACTATCTGGGGGTGAACGTCAAAGAGTTGCAATTGCTCGTGCCTTAATAAACAATCCTAGCATTATACTTGCTGATGAGCCATCTGGAAATCTTGATTCCGTAAACGCAAAGGCTCTTTATGATATTATTTTTGACTTAAGAAAAGATTTCATGCAAACGTTCATTATTGTAACTCACAATCAAGAACATGCAAAACTTACAGATAAACTTTTCACCATTGCCGACGGAATTATTGAGTAATATATTTTCCATTTGTTCGCTATTTAAATTCAATCTAAATTGAAAAAGAAAAAAAATTATGTTCATTAAAAATGGCTAAACAGAGGATAATATATATATTTTTGTGTTCCTTTTGAGAATCAAGATGAGTAGAAAAGACGTTATTATACACGAGGGGACAGTCTCAAATATTAGAAACGGGATAATAAAAGTTGACTTAATTGTAGAGTCATCATGTGCTGCGTGCCGAGCAAAAGGCATCTGTGGTGTAGACTCATCTAGCAGAACAATAGAAATTAGGACTGATAAATTAGGATTTGATATTGGCGAACAAGTAAATGTTATTTTAAAACAATCGCTAGGGACAAAAGCTTTATTTCTTGGATATATATTACCATTTATTTTGGTCGTATTAAGTTTGATTTCTATGCTAAACTTTGGGGTTTCGGAAGGTATTTCGGGATTAGTTTCGATAGCGATTCTGCTCCCTTACTATTTGTTTCTTTACTTGTTTAGAAATAAAATAAAAAAAGAATTTAATTTTGATATTGACAAAATACTAAACTAACTAACTATGGGTGTAATATTAAATACATTAATAGCTTTAAGTGTACTTGGGTTAATACTAGCAATAATACTATATTTTGTTGCCCAAAAATTTAAAGTAATAGAAGATCCAAGGATTGATGAAGTGGAAGAAATGACCCCAGGGGCAAATTGTGGAGGCTGCGGCTATCCTGGTTGCCGTGGGTTTGCTGAAGCCTGTGTAAAGGCTGATGACTTAAGCAGTTTGTTTTGCCCTGCTGGTGGCAACGACGTAATGAAATCTATTGCAGGTGTTTTAGGATTAACGGCAGAAGAAAAAGAACCTCAAATCGCAGTTTTAAAATGCAACGGCACACACGAAAAGAGGCAAAAAACATCTATATACGACGGACCTAGTTCATGCGCAATTTCGGTAAATCTATATAGCGGAGACACCGATTGCTCGTATGGTTGTTTAGGATTAGGCGATTGTGCCAATGCTTGTACATTTGGAGCTGTAACTATAGATAAAGAAACAGGTTTACCAAATATTGACGAAGATAAATGTACCGCTTGTAACGCTTGCGTAAAAGCATGTCCAAAGTCAATAATTGAAATTAGGAATAAAGGTAAAAAAGGTCGTAGAATTTATGTTTCGTGCATAAATTGCGATAGAGGTGGTTCGGCAAAAAAAGCTTGTGCATCGGCTTGTATTGGTTGTCAAAAATGTGTAAAAATTTGTTCGTTTGGCGCAGTAACAGTAACAAATTTCTGTGCATATATAGATTCCGAAAAATGTAAATTGTGTAGAAAATGTGTTTTAGAATGTCCAACAGGAGCAATTCTTGAAGTCGGATTCCCTCCACGAAAAGAAAAGGAAGAATCGAAACCGACTCCAAAAGTAGAACCTAAAACGGCAACAATCGAAGTGAACGATAAAAATATTGTAGAATAATTATTTAAGGTATAAAAATGTTAAAAACATTCCCAAAAGGTGGAGTTCACCCCGAAGAAAATAAATTTTCGGCAAGAAAACCAATCGAAACAATCGAACTACCAAAACAAGTGCGTATCCCTGCATCACAACACATTGGAGCACCTGCAGAGCCTATTGTTAAAGTTGGCGATGAAATAAAAGTTGGGCAACTTATTGCAAAAAGCACTGGTTTTGTTTCTGCTAACATTCATTCATCTGTTTCTGGAAAAGTTGCAAGTCTCGATAAATTATTACATGCTTCTGGACACAAACTAATAAGCGTTATTATTGATGTTATTGGTGATGAATGGCTTGAAACAATTGATAAAACAGATACTCTTATAACCGAAAAAGATATTTCGGCAGAAGAAGTCCGTAATATTATTACCGATTCAGGTATTGTTGGCTTAGGTGGTGCGACTTTTCCATCTCACGTAAAAATGATGATTCCGCAAGGAAAAACTTGTGAATATTTAGTTATAAATGCTGTGGAGTGCGAACCTTATTTAACTGCCGACCATCAATTGATGTTAGAAAAATCCGAAGAAATAATAATCGGCTCTAAACTAATGGCAAAAGGTGCAGGTGCGTCAAAAATTATTATCGGTATCGAAAATAATAAACCCGATGCAATCGAAAAAATGCAGGCAGCAGCGGCAAAACATAGCAAAGAAATGTCGATTGAAGTTTGTGCTTTAAAAGTTATGTATCCACAAGGTGGCGAAAAACAATTAATCAAAGCTGTATTAAATAGAGATGTTCCGTCAGGAAAACTTCCGATTGATGTTGGTTGTGTTGTTCAAAACGTAGGAACTACATTTGCTGCATACGAAGCAATAATGAAAAACAAACCTTTGTTTGAGCGCGTTGTTACGATAACTGGAAAATCGGTAAAAAATCCTAAAAATATAAGATCAAGAATTGGTACACCTATCGATATGCTAATCGAAGCTGTAGGCGGATTACCCGAAGATACAGGCAAAATTGTTAACGGTGGTCCGATGATGGGAAAAGCTATCAAAGCTACAGGCATTACTGTAACCAAAGGAACATCTGCAATTTTGATATTCCCCGAAGAAGAAGCTGCTCGCCCCGAAACTCACAATTGTATTCGTTGTGGACGCTGCGTAAGTGCTTGTCCAATGGGACTAGAACCTTATTTGATAAAAAATATGACTGCAATAAATATGATCGAAGAATTAGAAGCACAGAATGTTACAGATTGTATTGAATGTGGATCTTGTGCGTACATTTGCCCTGCAAGCGTACCTCTACTCGACTATATCAGACTAGGAAAAGGAAATTTAATTCAAATATTAAGAAAAAAATCACAATAATGGCAAATAATAAACTAACTGTTTCAATGTCGCCACACGTTCATGGAAAAGATTCTGTGAAGAAGATTATGTATGGTGTAGTATTAGCAATGCTTCCAGCATTATTTGTATCCGTTTATTATTTTGGATTGGGTGCAATAAAAGTAAATTTGGTAGCAATTGCATCTTGCTTATTTTTTGAGTGGGTATTTCAAAAGTTTTTTATAAAAAGAAAAACAACAATTAGCGATGGTTCAGCACTTGTAACAGGAATGCTTTTAGCATTTAATGTTCCTTCAAATCTTCCTTGGTGGATAGTCGTAATCGGAGCATTGGTTGCAATAGGAATTGGAAAAATGTCGTTTGGTGGGTTAGGCAACAATCCTTTCAATCCTGCAATAGTAGGACGCGTATTTTTACTAATTTCTTTTCCCGTGCAAATGACATCTTGGCCACAAGTAAAAGCCTTAAACTTTACAATGACAGATGCAGTAACAGGCGCAACACCTTTGGCTGTAATCAAAGAAGGATTAAAAAACGGACAATCTTATGAGTCAATTATGGATTCTATGTCTTTTGGGTATACCGATATGCTTATCGGCGGAATTGGTGGTTCATTGGGCGAAGTCTCGGCTTTAGCTCTAATTATTGGCGGTATATATATGTTGATTCGTAAAATTATAACTTGGCATGTTCCTGTTGCAATTTTAGGCTCGGTAGCAATTTTTACAGGAATATTACACGGAATCGACCCTACAGCTTATGCAACACCAACATTTCATTTATTATCGGGCGGTTTAATGCTTGGCGCGATATTTATGGCTACAGATATGGTTACATCTCCAATGACACCTAAGGGGATGTTGGTATTCGGAGTTGGAATTGGTATCATTACTGTTTTGATTCGCGTTTGGGGAGCATATCCAGAAGGAATATCATTCGCAATATTAATCATGAACGCAACTGTTCCTTTAATCAATAATTGGGCAAAGCCTAAACGCTTTGGAGAAACTCGTAAAAAATAACAATCATGGCAAAGAAAGAAAGTACATTTATAAATATGACCCTGACAATGCTTGTTATCACAGCAGTTGCAGCAGTCGCACTTGGATATATCTACGAACTAACAAAAGAACCTATCCAAATTGCAAAAGACAAAAAACTAAAAGAAGCTATCAATATTGTTGTTCCTGGCGCAAACAATGCTAGTCTTAGTGAAAACATTGTTGAAGTAGACGGAAAATCAGTTATTTTTTATAAAATTACAGATGGAGATAATGTTCTTGGAACAGCAGTTAATACATACTCTAATAACGGATTTAGTGGATTATTAAGGGTTATGGTTGGATTTGATCAAGATGGAAAAATTATTGACTCTAACATTCTTGAACACAAAGAAACACCTGGTTTAGGAGATAAAACAGATAAAAGTAAAAGTGATTGGAACGAACAATTCAAAGGAATAGATATTTCCGAATTACCAAACAAAGAATTGAAACTCAAGAAAGATGGAGGAAGTTTAGATGCGATTACAGCAGCAACAATTTCTTCTAGAGCATATTGCGATGCTATCCAACGTGCTTGGACAACTTTTACTGAGCAAAAATAATATGAATATAAAATAGTAAAGCTATGAGTAATATAAAAATATTTACAAAAGGATTTTTCAAAGAAAATCCAGTTTTTATCCTCCTTCTAGGATTGTGTCCAACATTGGGAGTTACTACTTCTGCAATAAATGGACTAGGAATGGGACTTGCAACTACATTTGTTCTAATAGGATCTAATATTGTTGTTGCATCCGTAAAAAGTTTAATTCCAGATAAAGTTCGTATTCCTTCGTTTATTGTTATTATCGCTTCTTTTGTAACAGTGATAGATTTAGCTATGAACGCCTATGTACCTGCACTATACGAAGCATTAGGCTTATTTATCCCACTTATTGTTGTTAACTGTATTGTGTTAGGTAGAGCCGAAGCTTTTGCATCAAAAAATACAGTTTTCAAATCACTAATTGATGGAGTTGGTATGGGACTTGGTTTTACATTTGCACTTACTCTTCTTGGGGCAATTCGAGAATTACTTGGAAGCTATGCCCTATTTGGATATAAGTTCATTGAAACAGACGGAATCTTAGTTTTCGTATTAGCACCTGGAGCGTTCTTTGGGTTAGCTTACCTAATTGCAATTATGAAAAAGTTTAACAAATAATAAAGTACTACAATGGAATATATATTAATTATTATATCAGCTATTTTTGTTAATAATATAGTATTATCTCAATTCTTGGGTATTTGCCCATTTCTGGGAGTATCAGGAAAAATCAAAACAGCTGTTGGAATGGGTGGTGCGGTCTTATTCGTAATGACTCTTGCTACAATTGTTACTTGGTTGGTTATGACCTATGTTTTGGTTCCTTTCGAAATTGAATATATGCAAACTATTGCGTATATTTTGATTATCGCATCATTGGTTCAAATGGTTGAGATTATCTTAAAAAAGATTAGTCCGTCTTTATATCAAGCTCTAGGGGTTTTTCTTCCTTTAATAACTACAAATTGTGCCATACTTGGTGTTGCAATTCTTGTTATTGGAAAAGAAATGAATCTATTACAATCTGTTGTTTATGCAATTGGGAATGCAGGTGGATTTACATT